>JAISVN010000143.1 GCA_031271555.1 Candidatus Methanoplasma sp. | reverse complement strand
TCTGCACAAGGGACTTTTCGTCAAGAACGCCTGTGTCATGAGGTATCTTATCATACATCTCTGCAGGAACATTTGCAAAAAGCTCGGACGATATCCTCTGAGCTATAACCATTGCAAATATCGCCGTACCCGCCGTAGCGCCTATGGACCTCATGAGATTGACCGATGACGTTGTCATGCCCATCTCCCCCGGCCTAGCACTGTTCTGTGTGGCCACCATGACGACCGACATCATGCATCCCAGGCCGAGTCCCAATATGAACAGGCAGAATACCATTTCCATGACGTCTCCGCCATACTTAAGGCCGGACATCAGCCACAATGATGCGGCCGTTATTATCGGTCCCGCTATCAGCCACGGCTTGTACCCTGTCTTCGCAAGCAGAGCCCCGCTCGACAACGATGTTATCATCATGCCTGCGACAAGAGCTATGCTTATCTCTCCCGCCTGCATTGTCGTGAGTCCGTATACATAGATGTTGAACATCGACGAATAGGTCATGGCGCCCATCATCCCGATGCCGAATATCATCATGAATATGGCACACATGACCACAGTGCGGTTCTTGAACAGATGGGGCGCAAGCACCGGATCGTCCACCTTCCTCTCTATGAGGATGAATATTGCAAGCAGGGCGGCTGCAATGGCCATCATTACAGCGGATTCGATGCTTACCCACTCGATGTCCTGCCCTCCGAACTCTATGAACAGAAGGAGATCGACAAGGAATGCCGAAAGCACCGCCATGCCCAGATAATCGACCTTGTGTAGAATGTCCACCTGCGCGGCAGGGAACTTCTTGATCGTAAGCCCGAGCACTATTATCGCCAACGGAACATTGACGTAGAACACCCAGCGCCATGTTGTGTATTCTGCGATGTATCCGCCGAGCAGCGGACCGATCGCGCTTCCGATACCGAATATCGCTCCGAGGACGCCCTGTATCTTTCCTCTGTTGGCCGGTGCGTAGAAATCGCCGACCGATGCGATTACCACCGGTATCATCGTACCTGCACCGAGACCCTGTATGGCGCGGAACAGTATCAGCTGCTCCATCGATGTGGACATCCCGCCCAGAACGGAACCTCCGACGAAGAATCCGAGACCGATAAGGAACAGCGGCTTCCTCCCATAATGGTCGGACATCTTCCCGGACAGCGGGATCATCACGGTCTCACAGAGCATGTAAGCCGTTATCATCCACGCATAGAGTTCGGTCCCATTCAATTCGTGAGCTATTACGGGTCCGCATGTTCCGATGATGGTGCCGTCGAAACAGGCAATGAGCATTGCAAGTGCAAGACCTATCATCGAGATCTTACGAACCTTGGGATCTATATTGCTCCAAGTAACATTGTTTTCATCTGACATAGTCATCCCAACATCCGCATATCCAGAGCATCTGTTTTCTGTTCAGACGCAAGTGGCCGCGGTTCTGACGAACACTCGATATTCTGGATGTATATATACGTGATTGTGATTTTATAATAGCAATTTAACCATAAAATATGGATTTACTTAGTTAAATAACTATTATTATTCTATTTATTACACATTAAATGTTCTATTATTTTATATGCTGTTCCATTGACTAATTTGCTCGCCGCTGCTTTAAAGAACGGCCAGATCGACTGACTATCCTTAAACAGGCCGAATTGCTGCACTAATGTTCAAGCTCCGATCATTGAACCAAGAATGAATCTGTGTTGGGTGGGCTCGCTCGCAATGACATAGATTGATGACCTCCTATTCCAAAATTGAATTCGATAAAGGAGCATATGAGTTATAAGTTCTGTAAAAGCATTAATAGATTGCTTAACGATATTATCGCGATGATCCAATCACATATCCGGTCAAATCCCACTCTGGAGGAATTGCACGATATCGTAGCTCCAATTGCTGCAAAACATGGTATCATTCGCGTATATCTATTTGGATCAAGAGCACGTGGCGAAAGTAATGAAGAAAGCGATTATGACTTCTGCATCACCGTTCCGGAAAGATTCGGCCTGATGGACATGGGAGGATTCCTTTACGACCTTAAAGAGATCCTTGAGGCCAATGTGGATCTGGTATGTGAGGAAGACATCTACAAAAAACCGAATTTCATGGAGGAGATATTGCGTGACAGGAAAATAATATTCGAAGCGTGATATCGAACAACTACAGAACACTATAAAATATTGTGAAGACATTGAAGATTTCATTAAGATTTTCGGTTCTGATGAAGAAAGTCTTATCGATAATACTCCATTCCAATGCAGCTGTGCATTCGCTCTCGCACAAATTGGTATTGATTTTCGAAAATGACCTGCTGGCTATGCAGTTAGGTGGGCCCGCCCAGATTTGAACTGGAGTTACTTGCACCCCAAGCAAGAAGGATACCAAGCTACCCCACGGGCCCATAAATTGGTTTTTGTTAATAGGTTTAACCGAGAGGCGCTATCTCTCCGATGAGGTCTGCGTGGGATACGATCATCCTGCGGCAGCAGTATCTCTCGAACCCAAGGTCGTCCAGGACGTCCTTGGGGTTCTCCCCCATGCCTACGCGTTTTACATACTCAGGGTATGCGCTTCCGACCACTTTTCCGCATGTGAAACATCTCACCGGTATTATCATGATATCACCTTAACGATACGACTTCTGCTTCTTGGCGCGAGCACCATGTCCGAGGGGGTTCTTCGGAAGTTTCCTTCTGGTGTCGTTGATGATGAGCGTCCTGTCGTATGCTCTGAACACCGCCTCCAACTCCTCGTCCTTGTAATAGTCGACAAGGCCTCTTGCGATCGCAGTCCTTGCGGCCGCAGCCTGTCCCATTACACCTCCGCCGTTGACCAGCACCATTATGTCGACTTTCTCCGCCTTCTCGGGCACGAGGCCGAGCGGCTCCTGGATCTTGAGTCTTGCCAGTTCCGGACCGTATGTGTCCAACGGAACTTTGTTGATGGTCACCCTGCCGGTACCTTCTTTGACGGTCGCCCTTGCGATCGCCGTCTTCCTTTTTCCGCTTGTGTTTACGTGCTCCATAAGATCATCTCACATTGGATCCCAGGAATTTTGAGACGGCTCCCAGGGTTGTGTATTTGCCGGCTATCTCTCTGACTGCCTCTTCCGGCCTCAGTTTCTCGCTTGATTCGAACTGCTTCGGCGTTCCGACGTATACATGGAGTCTCCTGTATGCGTCCCTTCCGCTCGTTGTCTTCCAAGGTATCATGCCTCTTACGCAGCGTTTGAAAAGCAGATCTGCCCTTCTGGGATAGAACGGGCCTTTCCTCTTTGTCGTGTCTCCGCGGTCGACCTTCTCTTTGAAGTCGGCGAATATCACTTCTTTCCTGCCCGTTATAACTATTCCTTCCGCGTTCAGAACGATTACCTCTTCTCCGTCCATGATCATTTCGGCGACATTGCTGGCAAGTCTGCCGTGGATCAGTCCTTTTGCATCTATGACCGTAACCATCCAAATCACCTCATGATCCTAACGTTGGAGCCTTTCGGGTTCGATTCCATGAGCTCCTTTATTGTCATCGTCTTTCCTCCGGCAGAGGTTATGCCTGCTGCCGCAGCATCCGAGAAGCTGTATGCTGCCACTGTCATCTTTTTAGTTACGCTTCCTGCGGCGAGAACCTTTCCGGGGACGAGTATTGTGTCCCCTTCCTTCGCATACCTTTCAAGTTTGCTGAGGTTCGCTTCGGCCCAGTTCCTTTTCGGTTTCTCAAGCCTAAGCGCTATGTCTCGCCAGATAGCGGCACCGTTCTCCCTCGTCTTTGCCTTAAGATCAGTGATCAAGGCAATGAGCTGAGGATTCGTTTTTACGTTTCCACTCATATTCTGACTCTCCCGACATTGGGTAACCGTCGTATGAGGAGGTTGTTTATAAAACTATGCTGTGCCTTATTATTCTGTTTAACAGCATGTGCGCACATATTTAATATTACCCCGCATTCATAGGTTCAGTTGGTGATGCAGTGATAAGATTCGGACCCGCAGGAATACCTCTCTCATGCAAGGGGCGTACGCTCAAAGACGGTATAGAAGATGTGCACAACCTGAGTCTAAATGCCATCGAGATCCAAATGGTCAGGGCCGGAGTGTATGGAAGATACCCGAACGAGGACGAGATCGGGATAAGGCTCAGGGACATCGAAGAGGGTTTCGTCGTGGAATTGGACAGGGACGGAGAGCTCATCTCCGATCCGGAGGCCATCATAGAGGAAGAGGACGGCCTTCTTTACATGTCATCCGGGATAACCGACAACTTCGGCGAGCTTTTCGAGATCGGAGACATAGCAAAGAGACTGGACGTTAACGTGTCCCTGCACACCCCCTATTATATGGACCTGGGCTCGAACAATGAGCTCACCGAATCATGCATAGACAGCATAAGGAGGGCGGCCACGGTTCTGAACGCTCTGGACGGCGAGATCGTCGTTACCAGCCTCGGCCTTTACACCGGAAGGCTTCCGGAAGAGGAGATCGACGCCAACATCGCAGACAATGTCGCGGAAATAATGGGATGGTGGAAAGACAACAATATAAAGCCGAAACTCGGCATCGAAGTGACCGGCCACCAATCCGTATACGGGTCGCTGGATCAGATCTTGGACCTCTGCGACTCGATAGACGGGGTCGTTCCGGTCATAAACTTCCCGCACCACCACTCGAGGACAAACGGATCCCTCATGGAATCCGAGGATTTCCTTGACCTTCTGCATCAGGTGGAACCTTATTGCAAGGACAGGATACATACTGCGTTTGCAGGTGTCGAGTACATCGAAGGCAACGAGAGAAGACTCACACCGATCAAGAAGGGCGATCTCAAATTCGAGCCGCTGGCCGAAGCGCTCTGCGATCTGAAGCCCGAAGCGACGATAATATCCTCATCGCCTCTGCTGGAACATGATGCGATGTACATGAGGATCATCAACGAAAGGGTGCTCAGCAAAAGGGTTGCCAAAGCCATCAAAGAGAAGAGAAAGGCAGAGATGGCAGCTGCCGCAGAGGAATGAACTTGCGGGAGACGATGGATTATCTCAAAGAACGCTGCAAGGCAGTTGTCTACTCCATACCTGAGAAGGACTGGAACTCGCTTATCGACCTCATAATGTCGAAGGAGAAGATATTCATATACGGCTCCGGGAGGTCTGGGCTCATCGGCCAATTGTTCGCGGTAAGGTTGGTGCAGATGGGGCTCAACGTCCACTTTGTCGGAGACATGACCACTCCGATAATAGGCAGGAACGACCTTACCCTTCTCATATCCAACACCGGCAACACCACATCCGTTGTCAGGACTGCAGAGATTGCCAGGCGCATCGGTTCACATGTCGTATCGCTGACCTCGTCGCCTTCCAGCAAACTTGCGGCGGCGTCGGACAACACGATAGTGGTCAGGATCGTGAAGGAAGAGATGGATTCCATACTCGCTCCGCTGGGTACGGTGTTCGAGGATACCGTGCTCTTCTTCTTCGACTGCATAATACCTGAACTAATGAAACGGCTCAATGTCACCGAAGAGGATATGCGCAGAAAACACGCCATTTGGGTATGACCGTCATGTCAGTATCACC
>JAISVN010000090.1 GCA_031271555.1 Candidatus Methanoplasma sp. | reverse complement strand
ACCCGATCATATACGACTTCAATTCCACTGGGATCTGGGGGGAGCCGATACGCCAGGGCAAACCCATTATCGTCAACGATTATCCGAACGAAGCATCCGAGTATAAAAAAGGCGTTCCGCACGGGCACGTTCCGCTGAACAGGCTGATGATGATCCCCATATACCACAACGGCAAAGCCATTGCTACAGCCGGCGTCGGAAACAAGACGCAGGAGTATACCTCGGACGACCTTATGCAATTCACCTTGCTTATGGACGGCCTGATGTCCATCTATCATGAGAGGATGCTGGAAAGGGAGAACATAAAGAGCGAGCGCAATCTGAAGGAGATACTTCAGAATGCCCCCGTCGGGGTCATCTTGGTCGATAATGACCTTACGATCGAGGTGGATAACGATTATGCCAGATCCCTCCTCTCCACGCATTCCCTGTGCCTGTCGAAGGATCCTCTGAAAGCCAACTCCAATGAGCTGTCAAGACTCATCTCGAACGATATAGAGAAAGCGCGCGAAAGCAGGTATGGGCTTGAATTTGAACATACTATAGAAAGCGGCAATCAGATATTTGTCTTCAAAGTGAACGTTGCCAAAACAAAGGGAACGAACAACGAAGATACTGGTTTCACAATAATCATAGACGACATATCAGAACTGGCCTTGGCCAGCAGACAGCACATCACAGCTGTTGAGCGCATAAACCTTCTCGACTCCCTCATAAACGATGACATACGGGAACTGTTGGCAAAAATAGAGAAAGAAATAGACAACATCGGTGAATCAGATTCTGCCGACAAAATAAAAGGCAGCGTAGAAGCGTTAAAGGGGATAATGGCCTTCGTCAAGGAATATCATGACGTTGGCATACTGGAACCCCAGTGGCAGTATCTTGACGATGTATTGGACTATGCCGTCAAAGTCATCAAAATGGACGGAAGGTCCGTAAAGTACAACGTCAAAGGCATCAGGGTATTCGCCGACCCGGCATTCTATAACGTTTTCTCCCAATTCATGGAATATTCGCGCACGAACTGCAGGAACACTCCGGAGTGCTCGATAAAATGCAGACTCGATGACGGGGACCTGATAATACGGTATTCAGACAACAGCGCCGGCATTCCTTACAAGAAGAAACAGGACTTCGTATCCGGAAGGATGATCGAGTACGGGCGCGGAGCATACTTAGCATTCAACATCCTGAAGGCCTGCGGGTTCGGCGTGAGCGAATCGGGGATCCCCGATGAGGAGATGGTCATTGAAATAACCATACCGCAACCGAAGTACTCCATAAGCTGGGAATAACATTGCCAGCAGCATGATCCTGACAGCCCCTGAACGGCATGTTTATTATTTACGGCACCGATTCATAACCGGTGCGAATCCCATGGAGTTCGGAGAGTATGTCGTTGATCTGAATGCGGATTGTGTGTGCGGATGTATGGATGGGGACAGGTTTCACAAGATATTCCATTTTCCGAATGATTACGGAGCATCTGTTGTCTCAAATCCCAAGAAGGAAGGGTTTGCCGAAAGAGGGTACCGCATACTGCTGATAAGGTTCAGCAATGAGACGGAATACAGGGTCGTGACCGCACCGATGTTCGATAAAAGCATACTGGAATGCGATACATGGGATGAGGCGTTGGATGCACTGAAGAAAATAAAAGAACTGACGTGAATCTGCCGATCAGTGCATTTCCTCTACTTTTACGATTATGCCGTGGGCGGCCACATCCAACAGCGTGCGGTCGAGGACATGATCCAGTTTATCATCCAGATAGATCGATGAGTCGCTTCCGTCCAGTATGTCTTCGATGCACCTCTCTATGGCATTGAAGCCGAATTGCACATTAATGTTGTTCTTTTCAACGAATGCGCGCGACGTGCTGCCGTAAACGCCGATGCGGCCGTGCACATCCCCTTTACAGCCCGGCCTCATGACATACAGCATTCCGGGAATGATCCCTCTGCGCATGTTCAGCAGCACCGTCGACATCATTCTTCCGTAGATGTTGCTCCTTCCGCTGGTACCCATGAATTCGTTGAGCGCGTGCACCATCGGGACCGACAGTCCGGCCTCTTCGAGAACATCCTTCATCGAGAACACTTCGAACGGTGTCCCGTGAGCCAGCACCTCCCCGTTCACCAGCACCACGACCAGATCTGCCCATGAATATGCAGTTTCTACGTCGTGCGTCGAGATTATCACTGTGGAACCGCTCATGTTCACCTCGTCCGCTATTTCGTAGAGACGGTGGACCATCTCCGGGTCCAGACCGGCGGTCGGTTCATCCATTATAAGCACCCTCGGGTGCATGGCAAGCGCGCTTGCGACGGCGACCCTTTTCCTTTGCCCGAACGACAGGTGGTGTATCGGCCTTTTCCTTTCATTCTCCATGCCCACCATTTTGAGCGCATCGTCCACTCTCTGCCTTACCTCATCGATCGGGAGGCCTAGATTGAATGGCCCGAACGCCACATCATCCTCGACTATCGCATTGAATATCTGATCGTCGGGATTCTGCATGACAAAGGTCACATCCTTCCTCAGCCCTATCAGTCCTTTCTTGGAATGGTCCACTTCTTTGGAGTCATACTCCACCGACCCTTCTGTCTGTTTCAGTATGCCGTTGAAGTGCATGAACAATGTGCTTTTCCCAGCCCCGTTCGGTCCTACGAAAGCAACTTTGCACCCTGTCGGGATCTTGACTGAAACATTCTTAAGCGCCTTTTTTCCTCCTTCGTACGTGT
>JAISVN010000026.1 GCA_031271555.1 Candidatus Methanoplasma sp. | reverse complement strand
TTTCATCTCACGCCTGCTCCGTCCTTGATCTCCGAATCGACGGTCGCGACGCAACCATTGCCGTCGCTGAGTACGATTGCCTTATCGCCGTCTATGACTGCAGCCACCCTCTCGGGGGAGTTCTCCGGAAGTTCTATTTCCATTGAGTTAGACAGTATCTTCTTCTCGGATATCCTGGAAACTATCATCTTGACATTCTGGAAGTCCTTGTACTCTATCATCGAGGATGTGTTCTCCACGCCAGAGTTCATCTTTGTTCCGACCGGGACGTCTTTGGACGGTTTCAGAAGGAGCACATTGGTGCCTCCCATCGCTTCATCGTCTGCTGCAAGCAGCATTCCCTGGGACATGAGACCTCTCAGTTTCGCAGGTTTGAGGTTGGAGACGAGGAATATCTTCCTCCCGACCATCTGCTCTTTGGAATAGTATGCCCTGAGTCCGGCAACGATCTGCCTGGGCTCTGTCTCGCCTATGTCGACCTTGAGGACGAACAGCTTCTCGGCATCCGGGTGGTCCTCTGCGCTCATGACCTTCCCAACGCGGAGGTCGAGTTTCCTGAAGTCCTTGAACGGACCATCGTTCTCTACTGTCGGTTCAGCATCCTTCTCGTTCTCCTCCGGGATCTCCACCTTCTTATAGACGGGCACCGGCTCTTTGAGCGCCCTGCCCGCCGGGAGTTCGGAGACGGCCGCTCCTATCCCCGCCTTCTCAAGGCTTTCATCGTATCCAAGATACTCCCATATCTTCTCCGATGAGGACGGCATGTACGGCCAGGCCATTACGGCAAGCGCTTTCACTATCCTCAGGTTGTTGTTGATCACTCTGCCGCATTGCTCTTTGTCCGTCTTTACCAAAGACCAGGGTTTCGAAGAGTCGAAATACCTGTTGCCGAAGCGTGAAAGCTCCATCACAACCTTTAGACCTTTCTTGAAATCGCATTTCGAAAGACATTCGTCGTATTCTTTCAGTGCGGATGCTATCGCATCTGTCACTTCCTTGGATCCTTCAGCTGTGTCGGCGTCCGGGATCGTCCCGAAATTCTTCTGCGCAAAGCTAAGGCATCTGTGGTAATAGTTGCCGAGCGCGGATACGAGTTCGTTGTTTATCTTCGTCTGGAAGTCCTCCCATGTGAACTCCGCATCATGGGTGTCGGGCATGTTGATCGAAAGGTAGTATCTCACAGAATCAACATCGTATTCCGAAAGCACCGACGGTATATCTATCGCGCCTCCGCGGCTCTTTGAGAGCTTGCCGCCGTTGAACATCAGGTATTCGTTAGCGGGTATGTCGTACGGGAGATTCAGGCCGCCGGCGCCCATCAGTATCGCCGGCCAGATTATGGAATGGAACGGGATGTTGTCCTTTCCTATGAAGTAGTAATGTTTTGTCTCCGGGTTCTTCCAGAATCCTTTCCAGTATTCCGGATCCCCTATCATTTTGGAATATTCGATCGATGTGCTCAGATATCCTATGAGAGCCTCGAACCAGACGTAGATCACTTTGTCCTCCCATCCCGGAACGGGTACGGGGACTCCCCACGACATGTCCCTCGTTATAGCCCTGTCGATGAGCCCCTCTTTGAGCCAGTTCTTCGTGTACGCATTGACGTTCGACCTCCAGTAGCTCTTGTCGTCTAGGAACTCCATCAGCTCTTTGTTGAATGCGCTCAGTTTCAGGAAGAAGTGGTTAGAAGGCCTGACCTCCGGCTTTGTGCCGCAGTGTATGCATCTGGCATCTATCAGGTCCCCTGGTTCGAATGTCGTGCCGCAAGCGTCGCACTGGTCGCTCCTGACATCTTTGGCCCCGCAGTTGGGGCATGTCCCCTCCACGTATCTGTCGGGAAGGAACTTTTGACATTTTGTGCAGTAGTATTGGTTCATCTCCTTCTCGTAAAGGTATCCCTTGTTCAGAAGGTCGGTGAATATCCGCTGCACCACCTCTATATGGTTGGCTCCATGGGTCTTGCTGAAAAGCGAATATTCAATGTCCATGTCCTCTATCGCTTTCTTGTTTATGTTGTGAAACTTCTCTGCGATGACCGCGGGCGTGGACTTCTCTTTCTCTGCCGTGACGGTTATCGGCGTTCCGTGCTGATCGGAACCTCCCACTACCAAGACTTCGTTTCCTTTGAGGCGGTTGTACCTGCCGAATATGTCCGGCGGGAGCAGTGAACCTGCAGCATGCCCAAGGTGGATCGGACCGTTCGCATAGGGCCAAGCGATGTTTATACAGATCTTTGACATTTGAACCTGAAAGCCCATTGTATATGACGATAATAAATATGTTGGATGCAACCGACTTTGCCTGGCTTGTACGATCGGATAAGCCCGTCAAAAAACAGGTGCGGGAGTCTCATGCGTCTGACTTCAGCTGTTTGCCGTCCCGCTTGGCCACATCCCTGAGTATGATGTATGCCCAATACCCCATGAGAAGGCCTCCGAATATCTCTGTGGCCGTCATCGCCCACCAAAGGGATGTGAGGGTTCCGACGTAATATGCGGCCAGAACGAACAGCACTGCCAGCACCAGGTTCCTTATGAATGATGAAATGAGCGCGATCTTCGAGCGGTTCAGCGCCTGGAGCAGCGAGGAACCCACGAACACCAGCGACATTATCGGAACGAACAGCGCGAATATGTACAGCAGGGTAACCATATCCTCATGGATGTACTGCATGTCGGGGGACTGAGTGAACACCGATGCTATCGGGCCTGCCAGCAATACCATTATCAGCGAAAGTCCTGTCAGCATCAGGATCGACATCTTCACCGAGAACCCATATGCTTTGCTTATCATGTCGTACCTCTTCATCCCGAACTCGGCCGAGCATGACGACACGATGGCTCCGCCCATTGCCTGCGCCGGTATCAGAAGTATGTAGACTATCCTCCACGCCACGGTGTATATGGCCATGGCGTCCGTGGACCCGACCATTATGATGCAGAAGTTGAACGATACGTTGAAGATGTTCATAACCGAGAACTCCGCCGACTGAGGAAGGCCCACGGCCAATATCTCCTTCTGCAATCTCTTGTTCATTCTCAGGTACTGTTTCTTGAACTTCAGGAACATGTCCTTTTTGACCAGATACCAGTACATTCCGACGATTATGGAAATACCAAAGGCCGCTACGCTCGCCCATGCGGCTCCGGCCACCCCCATGTCCAATGTGTAGATGAATATCGGATCGAGTACAAGATTCGTCAATGCTCCCAGCACCTGTATGTACATCGATCTCCTGACCGCCCCCTCTCCTCTGAGGATTCCGGACATGACCCCGCTGAGAAGTATCAGAACGGCGGAGATGTACAGAGGTATGGCATACTCCATCGATGCTCCGATCGTCGGCCCTGCGCCTATCGCGACGAGCAGGGGCTCTGCCGTAAGGATCAGTATCGGGGTCATTATCAGCGCAACGATGATGCACAGGACCAACGACTGAGCGAATATCCCGTTGGCGTCATCTATCCTGCCCATCCCGATCTTCCTTGCGATCGCTGCCGAAACGCCTATCCCCAGGCCATTCCCTATCCCTATTATCACGGCAAGCACCGGGAACACAAGGCCTAAAGCGGCCATCGCATCCCCACCCAGGCTCACCACCCAGAAACTGTCGACGAGGTTGTTGCTTTGTTGCGCAAGAAGCGCTACCGCGATGGGTATCGAAAAGGCCACTATAGCCTTCTTTGGATCCCCAAGCATGATATCCACGCCTTTCGTCGAAGCCGCTTCCATGGTTCCGGATTTGCATTTGGTGTTAAGAACTATTCTAAAAAATATCGTTTTAATAGCGATCTATACAGAGGAATATAATAAACCAATAGTCTTCGGCCTAAGGCTCCGCTATAAACTACTCTGCTGTGTAATTGACCACGATCTTACCATAAAGTCGATACTGATCCTTGCATCCGCCATCGTTCATTCAATGCCTGGGCACACTTTCGGATTATTCGGAGACCCCTTGAGAATTTATATAACCAGGATCTAGAATTTACATAATTGCCGTTTTGGATGGGGAGCCCGGGTTCGGGCCTCTTGTACAGGCCGGCAACCCGGGACCATCGGGCAGGGGGTGATAAAGTAACCGTCTACCAGAGCGGCCCAACGGTCCGTATAAAGATCGGAGACCTGATCATTACGATCAGGAACTGAGCCTTATACGGGCAACACGTCTGATCCACGTTAGGGATCCGTCGCCCCTCACGGGGAGACGTTAAACCTCTGCCTTAAATGATGATAAATCTTGCATCTTTAAAAACTCTCGTACTTGCATTTGCTATGCCGCCGATTATTCCTTGTATGCTTTATTCAATAGTTGTGTAACATAGCAGTTATAAACCTAAAGGTTAAATCAGACCTCACAAATAGGCTGAACCATGAGAATAGCCGCTGTGCTGCATGACAGATGCCAGAACCGCAAATGCAACAAGGAGTGTGTCAAATTCTGCCCGCTCATGCGTACAGGGGTAGAGTGCATAGCATTCAATGAGAAAGGGAAACCCGTTATATCGGAGGTCCTTTGCCAAGGGTGCGGCATATGCGTCAACAAGTGCCAGTTCGAAGCTATAAAGATAATAGGCCTGGCCGATGAACTGAAGGGCGAGATGGTTCACCAGTACGGCGAGAACCTTTTCCGCCTTTACAGGCTGCCCATCCCGAAGAAAGGGCTAATAACAGGAATACTAGGGCCGAACGGAATAGGAAAAACGACGGCGATCAAGATCCTGTCCGGGACAGAACTTCCGAACCTCGGGAGGTTCGACGACCCCCCCTCCAAAGAAGAGGTGCTCGAGCACTTCGCGGGCACCGAACTCCATGACCACCTCAAGAATGTATACTCTGGGAACATCAAGATCGCCCTGAAGCCGCAGTACGTTGACAAACTGCCGCAGAGCGTGAAAGGGGTCGTACGCGATCTCCTAAGCAGGGTGCAGGAGAGGATGACCGTAGATGAGGCGGCAGAACTCTTCGAGCTCAAAGAAGTGCTCGACAGAGAGCTGACAAAGCTCTCGGGCGGAGAGCTTCAGCGTCTTGCGATGGCCGCCACTATCATGAGGGATGCGGACATATACTTCTTCGACGAGCCGACCTCGTACCTCGACATCTATCAGAGGGTCAAGATGGCCAGGATAGTCAAGGACCTGAGCGTTGACAAACAGGTCATAGTCATAGAGCACGACCTGGCGATACTAGATTATCTTGCGGACAACGTGAGCGTCGTATACGGTTCAGAAGGAGCATACGGTGTGTTCACTCTCGCAAGGCAGGTCAGGACCGCCATCAACGTGTATCTTGACGGCTACCTCCCGGAAGAGAACATAAGATTCAGGGACAGGCCCATAGAATTCGAATCGTCCCCTCCCAGATCCGAATGGAACACCCCGGACCTGGTGGAGTTCGACAGCGTGGAGAAGGACATGGGAGAGTTCAAACTCAATATCGGAAAGGGTGCCGTGAAGATCGGTGAGTCCGTAGGCATAGTCGGACCGAACGCCACCGGAAAGACGACCTTCGTCAAGATGCTCGCCGGCGTCATCAAACCGGACAAGGGAGCATTGGATACCGCTGTGAAGGTATCATACAAACCGCAGTATATCTCTGCGGATGCAGAAGGAACCGTCAGAGATATCCTGTATGCAAAAGCGTATGACACTGTCAATTCCGGATTCTTTGAGGGAGAGGTCCTCGACCCTCTTGGGATCAAGCATCTGATGGAAAAGGACATAAAGACGCTGTCCGGAGGAGAGCTCCAGAGAGTGGCTATAACGATGTGTCTCGCGGCTGAGGCCGATATGTATCTTTTCGACGAACCGTCCGCGTACCTCGATTCCAACCAAAGGATGAACGCCGCCAAAACAATAAGAAGGATGATGGAGAAGACCGGCAGAAGCGGAATGATCGTCGATCACGACATCTATTTCCTGGACATGGTCTCCGATTCGATGATGGTGTTCGGCGGAGAGCCTGGGCACCACGGTATCGGCGAAGGGCCGCTGGATATGAGGGACGGCATGAACAAGTTCCTGTCGGCGGTCGACATCACCTTCAGGCGCGATGCGGACACTAACCGTCCGAGGATCAACAAGCCGGACTCCAGGCTCGACAGGGAACAGAAATCAAAAGGCGAATATTACTACGCCTGATCAGACGATCCCTTGGGTCAGTTCCGGGAATAGGGCCATGAGCGCAATGTAACCCACATAGACGCCGACCAGTCCCACCCCTTCCCATCTGGTTATCCTGCCTCCGGTCTTTACCATCGCTACCAGAAGCAGGACCATGATGACCATGATCGGCAGGTGGAATATCATCGTGTAATGCGTGACCGGCACCGTTGTGAAGAGTACTCCGAAACCCAGCGCAAAGAAACAGTTGAACACCACGCTGCCGACGATGTTGCTTACGACCAGCTCATTCTCTTTGTGGTATGCTGCGATCACGGTTATGCATACTTCCGGTAGGGATACACCCAGTGCTACCACGATCAGTCCGATCATGAGTTCCGAGACCCCGAACAGTCCGGCAAGCTCTACGGCACCGGCTATGAAAGCCCTTGCCCCGAAATAAAGCAAAAGGATGCCTGCCAGCACCAGAATGATGCATTTCCACATTGGTGTCCTGATGCTTTCCTCCCTCTCCGATTCCTCTTCTTCGTGATCAACATCGGTCGAATCCTTTCTGTACTTGTACGTCAGGAAGATGAAGATGAACAAAGCGGTAATAAGTATCAGGCCTGCAACGAACCCAAGCGACCCTGTGGCTGCCA
>JAISVN010000011.1 GCA_031271555.1 Candidatus Methanoplasma sp. | reverse complement strand
GTATTTTTACATTGTTTTTGAACCAATCTTAATCTCTTTTGCGGAAGAGGCTCAGGGATGAGCTGATGATCAAGACATTCGAACAACTCATCAGGCGATTTTTTGTACGGATTGGGTTTATTTTATAATCGAATGCACATGTACCCGCAATGCATGAGGTTTCCATTATGGCCGATCTTATGGCCGCCGTAAAGAAGGAACTCGAAAAGTATGATATCGTTTCTGTTAAAGAGGTAAGGCTGACGGTCGGAAGGCTTACCAACCTCGGTGCCGAACAGATGGAATTCGCCTATGAGGTGATGTCGAAGGATTCGATATTGGAAGGTTCGAAACTTGTGATCGAGGAAGAGGAAATAGAAATAAAATGTGAGAGATGCGGTTATCAAGGGCCTGCAGAGGACATGGACCTCGGAGAGGACATGCACCATAGGATACCTGTGCTCTCTTGCCCTAAATGCGGCAGTTCGGTCATCATCACAGCAGGGAAGACATGCTGCGTGAAATCCATTGATATCGAGGAGGCAGACTGATGTTCAAATACAGAGACGAGGAAACAGCGAAGAAGATCCTGGCATCGATTAAGGACACAGGCATAGAAAGCAAGTTCATGCATGTCTGCGGTACGCACCAGGACACCATCGTCAGATTCGGCCTGGAAGAGATGCTAGCAGAGGCCGGAGTGGAGATATGCCAAGGTCCGGGCTGTCCGGTCTGCGTTACAACAAGCAAAGAGATAGCCGATGCGATAACCCTTGCCCGCAACGGCGTAACGGTAACGGCATTCGGCGACATGATGCGCGTACCAACGACCATAGGCTCGCTGTTCGATGCTAAAGCGGACGGGGCCGACGTAAGGATCGTCTATTCCATAGAGGATGCTGTAAGGATGGCATCGGAACAGACGAAGCCGCTGGTCTTCGTTTCGGTCGGATTCGAGACGACCGCGCCTTCAACATGCGTTCCGCTCAGAAAAGGAGGGCTCCCGAAGAACTTCAGCATATACAGCTGCCATAGGATATGCCCTCCGATACTGGAAGCGATATTCGATATGGGCGAGATGAACATGAACGGCATGATAATGCCGGGGCACGTCGCAGTAATAACAGGATTGGAACCGTTCAGGTTCTTCTCTGAAACGTACAACATGCCTCAGGTCGTTGCAGGTTTCGAACCTCTGGACATACTGATGGCATCATACATGCTCACCAAACAGATAGAGGAAGGCCGTTCCGAGGTCGAGAACGAGTACACCAGATTGGTGAAGGACAACGGGAATCCTATAGCGAGGAAGCTCATGGAGGATACCTTCGTCCCGGTAGACAGAGAGTGGAGAGGCTTCCCCGTTATACCGAAGAGCGCACTGGCGCTTAAACCCGAATTCGCTGAGCACGACGCAACGATCGTACACGAAAAGATACTCTCTCAGACCCCGGAAGTGGAGGCGGAAGCGAAAGGATGCAGATGCGGAGAGGTTTTGAGAGGACTTATAAAGTCAGAAGAGTGTCCTATGTTTGGTACTGCGTGCAAGCCGATGAGTCCCAAAGGGCCTTGTATGGTCTCTGAGGAAGGGAGTTGCAGCATTGCATACAGGTTCTCGGGGAGGAGGACATGACGACCAATCTGAAATCGGTACTCGTAATAACCAATGACTCGACAGTGTTCCTGAAAAAAGGCCTGGCCACCGCATTCGAGATGTTCGGAGGGCGTGCGGAAGAGGTAAAGAAACTGGTTGCCAGGCTTGATACCGCTGAAAAGGACGGCCGCAAGATGTGTGATGTCTCATACGGCGTCATATCGTCCAGATTCGGTTTCGTTCCCGGAAATTATGTGATAACCAACTATGACGGCGTGATGGCAGGCAAAGAGGATTACGAAAGGGTCCAAAAGGAAAAGGACTACCTCGGGCATTTGAAAAGGGCCTCGATGTACTTTGACAGGATCGTGGTCTGCGTTCCAAAGGAGATGTTCGAAATGATGCTTGCCGATGAGACCTTCCAGCACGGCAAGGTTATGGCGGTCACAAGTCTCGATTTCGAACAGGACTGCATAGAGAGGAACTGGATCTTCATGGAAAGGAAAGGCCCCCGCATAGGGGCGGAGAATTCCGAAAGGATATTCAGGCAGATCGAGAAAGAATCCTGATCATAACATTTTCTTCTTTGCCTTAAGCCGATCCTTGTCTTCCTTGCTGACTCTGAACGAGTCCGAGATCTTCTGTATGGCTTTGTTCCGGATCTCTTTATCCAGAGTATCTATGAAAAGCAAAGGTTCCGTTTTTTCAGGATACTTTATGTAACAGCACGAAAGGGCCCATGCGGCCCCCATCTTATAGTAGTAGCCGTCATGATGCTTTTTTGTAAGCAGTTCTAAAACCATATCGATATGGGCACTGTCCATGAACTTACCCATCATCATGACCGCCGATACCCTCATTCCGTATTCGTCATCTGTATCAATAAGCTCAAGACAATAGTCCCAAAGCTTTTCTCTGTCCTGTGCCCCCTTTACTTTCCAAGACCCGCAGAAACTGTCGCATATCGCCCAGTTGTTTATCTCCGGCAGGAACATCTTTGTATATTCCACCCTTTCATCGAAATCCATCTTCGCACCGGCTATTATCAGGCCCCTCAGCATATGCTCTTCGTAGAACTCGGCAGGTCTTTCCAGAAACTCTCTCCAATCGCCTTTGCAGATGTCCTCGACGATCCTCCTGAGATCCGGCATCCTGACACCAAGTATCCCAGACACTCCCGGAACGCTCTTCATGTGGAAATCCCGGTATTTCAGGTCGATATGGTCTTCAAGCTCTTTCCTGACATCGATCAAAATTCTATCCCTTCAATTGTCATAAGCTTCTTTTTCATAACGATCCCGCAGCTGAATCCGCCGATGCCGTCGGATGCGACCACCCTGTGGCAAGGTACGATTAGCGGTATGGGGTTGAGACTGCAGGCAGTGCCGACCGCACGGTATGCTTTCGGCCTCCCGACCCGTTCAGCAAGGTCTTTGTAAGATTCCGTCTTCCCGTATGGGATATTCCTCATCGCGTTCCAAACGCTTTTTTGGAACTCCGTACCCTCAAAGACAAGAGGCAGGTCGAAGACCTTCCTTTTCCCCGAGATGTATTCTTCGACCTGCTGTGCGGCTTTGGCGATTATCGGGGTCTCTTCGTCCTCTTTACATGGCAGGTTGCAGTTAGGCAAATACAGACCGTCTATATTCCCCATTCCGTCATCGGAAATGCTGATCTTTCCGATCATAGTAACGAAAGTATGTATTCTGCCGCTCATGAAACGTTATTTTTTTAAGAATACTTATTTCCTCCTATCTCACTGCACATGGTAATGATCATATGCGCCAGCCGAAGGACGGACATCCCGGCTTTTCATTCAGAATGGCTTATGAACAGGATAAGAAATGGGCATGTTCTCGTAAGGAATCCTGTGGCAAAGAATGTGGTCTACAAGATAGACCTGTCGCCAAGGAATGTGGATATCATTCTTTTCATGACCAAGGACCCCCGCCCCATGATACCATTCCTGGGGGAGCTGGAGGATATGGGCATGAAGATGGGGTTCCAGATCACGATCACACCCTATGGCCGCGATATCGAACCCGGAGTCCGGAGCAAGGCCGATATAGCCGAAGCTTTCAGGACGATATCCGAGAACATCGGGAAGGACAGGGTCGTATGGAGATATGACCCCGTCATATTGAATGGAAAATACGATATCGGATACCATCGGAGGAAGTTCGATACGCTGTGCAGGGAACTCGCAGGCCATACTGAAAGATGCATCTTCAGCTTCGTCGAGATACATGATAAGCTGAAACGGTTCAGCGATAGCGGCATGCTGCGCAGCGTCTCTAAAGCGGAGGCCGAGGGGATAGGTGCGGCATTTTCTGAAACAGCCCGGGATAACGGCATCGAACTCAGCCTGTGCTGTTCCGAACATGACCTTTCCGAATATGGGATAATGGCCGGAGGATGCATAGGCAGAGAGCACATGAAAGCGCTCAATGTTCCCTTTGAAGACCTGCAGACGCCGATAAGGGACGGGTGCCTCTGCGTGAGGAACATAGACATAGGGGAATACGACACATGCGGCCACGACTGCATATACTGTTATGCGAACCGCAGCACCGACAAGATCAGAAAAGAAAGGAGATATGACCCGAACAGCGAGATGCTGTTCGGGGAGGTCGGCGTTTCCGACACAGTTGTTGAGCTGGCATCAAGGAAAGTCTCAAAGATCACCGACTTCTAAACCTTCTTTCTCCAGTTCGCGTTTCATTCTCTTCCTGGAGAACAGGACAGAGTCCATGAACACTACCCAGCAGATCTCCACCACGATCGACGAGGCGATGGCTACCATGGCCATGTTCGCGAACTGGGGGCCGAGGGGCATCATGGTCGCCATGCAGAGCGCGATAGCGATGCCTTTGTTCTTGTACGACATCATGAGTATGTCCGTGACCCTCTGCGACCAGCCGATCCCGGCGCGTTTCTCCACAACCTCAAGTGCACCGCCGAGGCCGAAGGTCCTGAATGCGACTATGATCATGAATGCCGCCATTATCAACATTCCCGCGCCTTTGAAGTCTGCTGAGCTGACCGACATCCAGACAAGGAAGAATATGAAACAGTTCAGAACCACTGCCATGACGTTCTTATCTATTTTAACCCAGGTCAGGAATCTGGAGACCACCAAAGGAATGCCTATGATGTATATCACATTCTTGACAAGGTCCATCATGTCCACGGTCTTTCCCAGAAGGACGTAGACTATGAACGGTATCCACAGAAGGGCCGCAATGTAAACGTATATTGTGGAATGGGCCGCATGCTCCATGTCCCCTCTCAGGATAAGCGACAAGGGTGCCACGGAAGCGGCGAAAGGAGTTGCGGCTATGAACACCAGGCCCACAGCGTAATCATGGTATTGAGTGTCCTTCAGGATCATGAATCCCAATATCGGGATCAACGATGCTATTACCAACCCTATAAGCAGACCTCTGATCAGAGCTTTTGGGTTTTTCGCAGGGCTCAGATTCCTGCTGGGGATCCTCGAAAGGGAGACGGTCATCATTATTGCAAGGAACAGTATCGTGAGGTTGCTCCTGACAGGCGCGGTCAGAAGATCTCCCGGAAAGATCCCGGAGAAGTTGGTGATAAGCGAGATTATCAATGCCAGGCTCATCATGAATGCACTACTGGTTATAAGTTTCAAAGCCAGTCTCATGGAGACTATTGAACAGATAATGCATATATGAACATTTATGCGCAGCCAGCCGTAATAAGCCAGTTACATCTATGGGACTCAACCGGATCGGCATGCACAATCTAAATAGCCTGCAAGCAATCACACCACCCCATGAAAGACGTCAAACCTGTAAGGTCTGGGTGGTACAACGCTTTCAGGCCGTGGTCGCTGCACGGTGCAGTAGTGCCCGTTCTGATAGGGGGAATAGTTGCCTACTACGATGGATACATGAACTGGTGGATCTTTGCAATGGTTCTGATGTGCGGCTGCCTGCTGCAGTCTGCCGCAAATCTGCTGAACACATACGGGGATTTCGTAAAAGGTACGGATACGGTGGAGAACAAACCGCGGTCCCCGGAGCTTGTGACGGGAACCCTGAGGCC
>JAISVN010000045.1 GCA_031271555.1 Candidatus Methanoplasma sp. | reverse complement strand
CCAGACGCTTGAACAAATATGCAGAATCAGAGCATCTCAAACAAGATCCACCGCATCTTCCACATCGGAACCGAATTTCAAGGCAGGGCATGGGCCGAAGCAGTCTTTGCAGAATATGCAATCATCCTCGTTTATCTCGACCTTTCCGTCCTTGATGTAAAGGGCCTTTGGAGTGCATCTAGCTACGCACAGTCCGCAGCCTATGCACTGCTCGGACCTGACAACAAGCTGGAACGCCTCGTCTATGCGGGCCCTGGCATCCCTCTCTATGTTGGCCTTCGAGATTATGGAGCCTTCTCCGTAGTACGTGATCATGTCTGCGGCGAGGGTATCGTTCTCCTCGTCAAGCTCGACGGACCACCCTATGGCATGCGTGAACGGTTTCAGCCTTACGAGGTCTATCGGCCTTGACAGCGCCGCTTCCACGCTGTAGCCTATGACGCAGGGCGAATACCCCTCTTGGACCTTCATCGAAACAGGCCCTTTGCCGGTTACAGCCCTTCTTCTCTTGAGATCTGGAACATCTTTTCCGGTCATCTTCTTCACTTCCTCCCTTATAGATTGCGGTGCGCTTTTCCATCTCCAGAGACCGAAATCCTTCCATTCAGCGGGAAGCCCATTGGATTCGGCATAACGGTCCAGGAACTCCTGCCACTGAGGGAATCTGTCACTTTCATTCGAAATTATCTCTATCTCTGAAAGATCCGAGGCCGGGCACAGGAAACATCCTATCCTGTCAAGGCCCCTTGTATACCATACGTTAAAAGGTTCTTTTTTCGAGAAAATGTAAAGCCAGACATGCATCGCGCTCCAGTTCTGTATCGGGGAAGCGCCTATCTGCCCCGGCGTCCACGGGTTCTTCCAAACCCTCGGCTTGGCGTTCCTTGCCTCCGATTCGTATTTTCGCTGTCCTATGAAAGACAGTACGCCGTCGGGGAAGTTCTTGTTTATGGCGGCCACGGTAGGCCCCAGCTTATTGGTCTTGCAGCACCATCTGAAGTCCTTTGCGGGAGGGCCGAAGAAATCAAGGTTGCCGAAGAAGGCATCGACCGGAGCCTTCTCTTCGATCAAAGTAAGATCATGCCGTTTTACAACATCGTGGACATGTTCAACAGTCTCCGTGAGTTCCAGTCCAGTATCGATGAACAGTATCGGAAGATCAAGCCCCGCATCAAGGCTGAGCAGAAGACACGCAAGGCTGTCCTTTCCTCCGGAGAATGACACGATCGCCGGAAGCTGGTTCCTCTCTATCGTGTTCTTCATGAAGCCGACCGCTTCGTTCACCCGTTTGTCGATGATGCCTTGGTTGGCCGCAACGACATCATCCCACGTGTGTACTGTTTCAAGATCAGTGAATTCTTCTGTCTTGTACCACCTTGTCTTTACGGCTACGCCCTTGTCGCTTTCGATCATCTCTTCGGCCGACATTCTGGCATACCCGGTAGCGACTATGTTCATTTCCGGGTCCACTATCATCACTTCATCGCCGATCCTGACATCAGGGTGGGCATCCTTCACGCCGGGGGCCATCAGATTCTTGCTCTCTTTGACGAACTTGACGGCACTTTCATCACAGACGACATATCCTTTCGATAATTTCTTCCCGATGCGCATGGCACCCTGCATTCTGGAAATGAACTTCCAGCCGTTCCCGATATCATATCTTATGGCACCGACGACCGCACCGTCGACAATGACCTCATCCATCCTGTCTACTGACGGAGCTTTACTCATCAGAACTATGTGGCCATCCGGCAGGAGCGCCTTTCCCGCATCGTCTCCGAAGTCATTCTCCACAAGTTCCCTTACAAGCTGGATATCATGCTCAAAGGCCGGGCGCGCATCCGCAGGGGGAGTAAGCTCTATCTCTTTCGTTTCAGAGCCGCATACCGGGCACGCATTGCTCTCCATTATCGGAAGGTTACAGGAATAACACCATCTCAGATGGTTCTTGCCGAGTCTAACAGCGCCCACGTGATAAGCTATATCGGACAGGGATAAAAATCAAACGGTGAGAGCTCTCACCTAAGAGTGCTTTGAGAGTATGATGCGTTCCGCTGCGCTGGTTCCTCGGCATAATCCGTTTCATCCCCCAGCAGAAGCGAGCTCTCTTCTCCGGGAAGTTCCTCGACGGACCTCAGCCTGCGTTCTATGGCCCTTGAACGCGTACCTACGGTATCTATCTCCTTTGCGGCGGAATCGATCTTCTTCTTGATGCTTTCCATGACATCGCCGTACTTCTTGAACTCGGTCTTAACCGCACCCAGCAGTTCCCAGACATCGTTGGAGCGGCGCTCGATGGCAAGCGTCCTGAAGCCCATCTGCAGACTGGAAAGGAACGCCGCCAGGTTCGTAGGGCCTACCACCGTGACCTTATACATCCTCTGGAGGCTGTCGAACAGCTCTGTCCTGCGGACGATCTCCGCATATAATCCTTCAGTGGGCACGAACATGATCGCAAAATCGGTGGTCACAGGCGGGTTGATGTATTTGTCATGTATCCCCTTCGCACATTTCTTGACAGAGGATTCGAAATTGTTGGATATGATCTTGAGATCGCTTTCCGAAAGGCCTGAATCGTATGCCTCAGCCAACCTTTGGTAATCTTCAGTGGGGAACTTGGAATCTATCGGAAGCAGCAGCATCTTGTCCATGCTGTTCTTGTCGGGGAGCTTTATCGCATAGTCCACTCTCTCCAGGCTCCCTTCCTTGACGGATACCTGCTGCTCGAATTGGTTGGACGAGAGGATCTGCTCAAGAATGGAGCCTAATTGGATCTCTCCGAGGTTGCCCTTGGTCTTCACGTTTGTTAGGACGCGTTTGAGGTCGTCCACGCCGGATGCGAGCTGTTTCATCTCCCCCAGCCCTCTGTGGACCTGTTCCAGCCTGTCGCTGATCAGTTTGAAGGATTCGTTGAATCTTTTCTCCACAGTCTCCTTCAGATCCGTATCGACGGTCTTGCGCATCTCCTCAAGCTTCTTCTCATTCTCCTGGCGGATCGAGTTGAGCTGGGTGTCGATGGCCTCTTTCATCAGAAGCTGCTGTCTGGTCAGTTCGGCCCTGTCCTCGCGTGCTGCCTTACTGTTCTCCTCACGGTTGTTAGCGAACTCAAAACGTATGGAGCGGTCGAACTTCTCGAATGAGGATTCCATTTCGTACAATCTCTTTTCCAGATTATGAGGCATGCTGCCCGTTCCTTTCTTTTTTATCAAAACAACAAGGTTTGCAGCCGTCAACACACACAGCACACCCAATATCACAGCGATTCCAACATCCATACCCATCTCTCCTGATTTATGTCATACAATACTGTTTAAATAACTAAATCAACGTTTCGGGCGTTGTGAATTCATTATGAAACAAATGAAAGCTTCAGCAAGATCGATGGCGATGGACTACGCAATACGTGAAGTAACAGTTCCAGCCGCCGCCGCAGCCAAAAGAGGCATGAAGCTTTACAGTTTCAACATCGGCGACCCGAACAAATGGGATTTCGAGACGCCGGAATACTTCAAATCAGCGCTCAGGGATGCCGTAGAGAACACAGACAACGGCTATGGGGACTCGCAGGGGGACATATCGCTCAGGGAAGCGATCGTCAAAAGAGAGTACGAGAAACACGGCGCAAGGATCACGGCCGACAATGTCTACGTGACCAGCGGAGTGAGCGAGGGGATAAACGTCCTTATGGCGACCCTTTTGGAACCAGGCGACGAGATCCTTCTTCCGGGGCCCGGTTACCCGTCCTATGCGCAGTACATAGGGTTCTACGGGGGAAAGGCAAAGCCCTACAGGCAGATCGAAGAGGAAGATTGGAGGCCTGATGTGGATATGATCCGCAAGAACATTTCCGACAGGACCAAAGCGATAGTCGTGATAAACCCCAACAACCCCACATCTGCGGTCTATGACGAGAAGACGATCAGGGAGATAGGGGACGTGGCGGCAGAGCACGGCATACCCATGGTCTCCGATGAGATCTATGACAAATTGGTGTTCGAAGGGGATTACTTCTCCGCATCAGAACTACCCTCCGATGTTCCAAGGATAATATTCAACGGATTCTCCAAAGTGAATCTCATGCCGGGATGGAGAGAGGGCTACTGCTACTTCATGTACGAGGACGGATACCTCGACGAGGTCAGAGAAGGTATGATGAAGCAGCTCCGCACAAGGATATGTCCGAATGTCCCATGCCAGGAAGCGGCAAGGGCATCCCTCCAGGGTCCGCAGGATTATATCGTGGAGATGAACAGGAAACTGAAGGAAAGGGGAGATTACACATACAAGAGGCTGAATGAGATCCCCGGGATAACCACCAACAGGGCGAAAGGCGCCTTCTATATGTTCCCCAAGGTCGAACTGCTCGACTGGAAGACGGATAAGGACTTCGTCGTCGACCTGATCAACGAGGAAGGCGTTGTGTTTGTCCATGGTTCCGGATTCTGTTCGGAATACGGCGCAGGCCACTTCAGGACGATACTCCTGCCGCCGATGAACGTCATCGAAGAGGCTTACGACAAGCTTGAGAAGTTCATGATAAGGCACAGCAGATGATCCGCATCCAAATGCGGGATGGAGGCTGCGGCAATGTTCAGCCGGACATAATATGCAGAAAATCATAGGTAGTCCTTTTCGCGCCTGCCTCTGCAGTAATCTGTTGAAGGATCCCAAATCTCCGTCAAGAACTCCAGTTCTTTTATTTGCCGCTTTCAGAGAATCTTGCCACGATGGCCTCGTTACAGCATATGAAAGTTCATATCCGAATATCCGTATTCATCCATGAAAGACATGGACAACATAACGAAGAAAGTGAAAGAGGAGATCGAAAAAGGATGGATCGGTCCGAACGCAAATTGTCCATATCACCCCAGCCATTTCAAGGGCCAGGACTGCACATTCTGCTACTGCCCATTCTACCCATGCCACGATGAGGACCTCGGAGAGGTCCTAAGATCGAAAAGAGGCTCCGACATCTGGGACTGTACGTACTGTCTTTTTATACACAGGCAGGAGGTAGGGAAATTCGTTATGGGCGAAATAAAAAGACTCGGTATGACCGACCCAAAGGACCCGAGGATGAAGGATATTCTGAAGGAAGCGAAAGAAAGATTCTACGAGAGGGGCAAAGCGGTCATGGTCGTCGGTGCGACATCCGATGCAGGCAAGTCACTGGCAGTCATGGCATTATGCAGGATACTGCAGAAGAAGGGATATCTGATATCCCCTTTCAAATCCCAGAACATGAGCCTGAACTCCACTGTGACCAGAAGAGGGTATGAGATAGCGGCGATCCAAGCACTTCAAAGCAAAGCGGCAGGACTCAAGGATCCCGATCAACACATGAACCCCATACTTATGAAACCGAAAGGGGACACAATGTCCCAGGTGATAGTAGAGGGCGAACCTTACGGAGACTATGACGTCAAAGGCTACTATGAAGAATTCGTACCCGGCCCGGGCAGGGAGATCGTAAAAAGGAACATCAAGTTCCTGAAGGACCGTTACGACATAGTCGTCATGGAAGGCGCAGGGTCTCCCGCCGAGATCAACATCTACGATAAGGATATCGCAAACATGGGCGCTGCGAAAATAGCGGATGCGTCATGCATTCTGATAGTCAATGTCGAGTGGGGCGGATCCTTCGCTTATGCCGCCGGGACTGTCAGATTGATACCGGAAGAGGACAGGGGACGCATAAAAGGCATAATCCTGAACAATGTCAGGGGAGACGTTTCCAGAATGGTCCCGGGTGCGGAAGAGTTGGAGAAGATACTCGGTATCCCTGTTATAGGCATAATCCCCCACATAAAACTGGAACTTCCCCTGGAGGATTCCGAAACTATGAGAGGCATTAAGACCAGAGGGGACGGAAAGATGAAGATATCCGTGATAAAGCTGCCAAAGATAGCAAATTTCACAGACTTCGATCCCCTTTTGATGGAAGATGTCACGCTGAAGTATGTCACAGAACCCGAGGAACTGAAAGATTCGGATGCGATAATAATCCCGGGGACAAAGAACACGATCAACGACTTCCTATGGATGAAAGAAAAAGGATTGGATCAGGCGATAGCCGGACAGAAGGGAAAGGTCCCGATACTCGGCATATGCGGCGGGTATCAGATGATGGGGCGTCTCCTCGATGACCCGGAAGGCGTAGGCAACCAATACAAAGGCTCAATAGAAGGATTCGGGTTCTTCAATAACTCCACAAGATGGGAGAAAGGCAAGAAGAAGATCGCTCAAGACGATGGGGCCCTGATAATGACCGGAGAGCCTGTGACAGGTTACGAAACGCATGCCGGCATGACCG
This sequence comes from Candidatus Methanoplasma sp., assembly GCA_031271555.1. GTDB lineage: Archaea > Thermoplasmatota > Thermoplasmata > Methanomassiliicoccales > Methanomethylophilaceae > Methanoplasma. The sequence continues at coordinate 2,737 of JAISVN010000045.1, read as the reverse complement.
AGGTCAATGAGAAGCCGCTTTTTGACATCAAGCGCCATCCAAGCAACGAGAACGAAGGTTCATTCAGGGAAGAGGAACTTCTGTTCGGAACGTATATACATGGCGTATTCGACAGGCCAGCATTCAGGAGATTCTTCCTTTCGTATGTTGAAGGAGGAAAGGATGTTGCATCCAGATCCGGAATGAGGGATTATGATGATCTTCTGGAGGAGAACATCGAGAGACTGGCATCTGCCTTTGAAAACAACATGAACATGGAAAAGCTGATGAATATCGTGGAGGGAAAGCAATGAAGGTCATATTCCTCGGAACATCATCGGGTGCCGGCAAGACCACGGTAACTGCGATGTACTGCAGATATCTGAAAAGGAAAGGTGTCAATGTCGCACCCTTCAAGGCATTGAATCTTTCCCTGAGGTCATCTGTCACAAAGGACGGCCTTGAGATCGGAACGGGGCAGGCGCTTCAGGCGATCATGTCCGAGATAGAACCGAACATAGACATGAACCCTATACTGCTGAAACCGTCCGGGAACGGAAAGATAAGGACGATCGTGAACGGTGAGGAATGGGATACTTCCATCAAGACGAACGGCGCGGAAGCCTCTTTGAAAAAGGCATGCGCAGCGTTCGACAGATTATCCGCGGGCTATGAGGCAGTGGTCTGCGAAGGATCCGGGTCGCCTGTCGAGCTGAACATGATGGACAGAGATATCGCCAATATCGGCATCATGAGAGAACGCAAGATCCCTGCGGTACTTGTGGGAGATATAGAAAGAGGAGGGGTGTTCGCGGCCCTGTACGGAACTTGGCTGCTGATGCCGGAGGATGTCCGTCCGTTGCTGAAGGGGTTCATAATAAACAGGTTCAGGGGAGACCCTTCGATACTTGCCGGTGCTATCGACAGAATAGAGAAACTGACAGGGATGAGGTTCATCGGAACTATACCTTATGCAGACGTCAAATTCCCGGAAGAGGATTCCCTGTCGGAAAACGGAGACGGCTCATATGACAATACAGCAGAGGCTCTGATAAAAAGAATGGATTCTCTTTTATCTGAAACAGAAAAGTATGGGTTCGATATGGGGAAGATAAAAGATATCTCATCCCCCTGAAGCTACTTTGATCGCCTTTATGATCATGCCGTCAGCCACAGGCATGTCCATAGGGACAGGTCTTCCGTTGACCATGAATATGAAAGCATCAGGAGCATAACCGATCGAGCGTACAGCATCGCCTATGGCAATTCCGACCGAGGCTGTATGTTCTTTACCTCCAAGCTCAACTTTTGCGTCCATAACATCATGAAGAGATGGTATTATTTTGTTTTTATTGTGATTTTCAGACAAGAGAGGGCTATTCTATTCTGCCCCTACCTTATTATACATATTATTGCTGTTTACTATATAGATAGTTTGGAGAAATAGACTCCAATTCAGTTTTATACATGTATGGGGGAGGAAATGATGAGAACGTCAAGTATGCCGGCAGTCATTCTAACCGTAATTTTAGCATCCGCAGCGATGGTGTCTGCGGCATTGGCGGATGACAGCAGCACAGAAGCGGCCAGTTTGGGCGATACATTCAGTGTGAGCAATGCCGATGGTGTGATGATCAAATACAAAATACAAAGTCTGCCGAACGGCAACACCCACGGAAAAGTACAAGTGGGCGATGGTTCAGAGGCGTCTGTCGGTTCGGCGGTCACTTCAGTCACGATACCCGCCACGGTTAATGACGGCAGCAGCGGCATATACGATGTCGCGAATATAGGCGCAAATGCCTTTTATGACTGCACCAACCTGACAAATGTGATCATCCCGAGCGGCGTTGCTGCCATTGGTGACAGCGCTTTTGCCATATGCTCAAGCCTAAGAAGCATCAACATTCCGAACGGCGTAGTTACCATTGGCTTGAATGCTTTCGACCAATGCAGGAATCTGACGGGCATCAACTTCCCAAACAGTTTGGTAATGATCGGTAGCAACGCTTTCTATGAATGTTCCGGTTTAACAAGCATAACCATTCCGCGCAGTGTGATATTCATAGGCGACAGTGCCTTCAGCGACTGCACAGGTCTGAGTTCCGTAACATTTGAAAAGACCACGCGGCCAAACATGGATGGTGCGTTCTACAAACTTTCTGCAAATGGAACCGTATACTATCCGGGCGGAGCAGAAAGCGCATACAATAACATACTGACTTACATGGAATTGGGCAGCGGTTGGGCATCCAAAGCCTACCACGTTCTCACCATCCAGGCCGGATCCGGCGGTGTGATCGAAGTGGGCGGGAGCGGCAATTACGCACAAAACGATGTCATAAACATAACCGCCAGTGCGAACAGCGGATACGTGTTCAGAGGATGGTCATCTTCCGCCGGCGGTACTTTTGCAGATGCCAGCAGAATAAGCACGACATTCACAATGCCGAACAATGCGGCGACAGTAACGGCTAATTTTACAGAGAGTATCACATCGGTGACGGGAATCTCTCTGGATCGAACAGAACTTATACTCGCTGTCGGCGAGGGCTACACGCTGATTGTTACGATAACTCCCGCCGATGCAACAAATAAAGGCGTGACATGGAGCAGCAGCGATGCGGCCGTAGCCTCTGTAGACGCGAACGGAAGAGTAACGGCCGTCGGAGCAGGCATGGCGGCCATCACGGCAAGGAGCGACAACGGATTAACAGCCTCATGCGTGGCAACGGTGAGGCATGTGATGTATCCGGTC
>JAISVN010000123.1 GCA_031271555.1 Candidatus Methanoplasma sp. | reverse complement strand
GTGTTCTTCATGATGGGGATACTGATGCCGCTCGGCACGTACTACGTCATGTCGGAGATCGTATCGTACGAGGTCCTGCTGATGTCCATTCCCAATGCGTTCCTGATAACCGCTGTCCTCAGCGGCAATGAGACGCGTGATTATTATGAAGATAAGAAAGCAGGGGTAAGGACGCTCTCAAGCCTGCTTTCATACGAAGGGAGTCTGAGGCTGTACATTGCGCTCAACGGCATAGCTTTCCCTATACTTCTGGTACTTATCTTCTTACAGGCAATACCTTGGGCATGCGGTCTGGCGTTCTTAGCTCTCATAGATATGTACATCCTGATGAAGAACGCAAAGGGAGCACCGAACGATGCAAAGAAGAGCAGGCTCCTGGTCCCCCTCTCATTCAGGCTAAACTGGCATTTCGGGCTCCTTCTTGTAATAGGATACTTAATAGGCCAGTACCTGCTCACGGGGAGCATAACATGACAGAGGAGACCAAGCCCAACGGCACCCAGTTCGACGGCAAAGAGGAATTCGTAAAGGACGTTTTCACTGAAATAGCGTCATATTATGATGAAATGAACGAACTGATGTCCATCGGGATGATAAAAGGCTGGCATAACTTCATGATGAGGAAGGCCGGCGATCTCAGATCCAAAAAATGTATGGATATCGGCACAGGAACTGGAGAGATAGCGTTCCTTCTCGCAGAGAATGCGGGAGAGGGCGGAGAGGTCTACGGAGTCGACATAACCCCGAAGATGCTGGAGTTCGCAGAGCTCAAGATGAAGGAGAGGGGCCTGCCGAAACCTGTCACCTTTGAAGTAGGGGATGCCCTGGCCCTGAGATTCGAAGACTGCTCTTTTGACGTTGTCACCTCAGGCTACATGCTGCGGAACGTGACGGATGTACAGAAAGCGATCGATGAGATGTACAGGGTGCTGAGACCCGGAGGCAGGGCGGTGGTCGCAGAGCTCTCCAAACCGGATGACAGGTTCGTCAGATATTTTTATGAGATGCATATGAAACACAGGGTGGCCAGGCTGGGGAGGAAATACGACGGCGGAATGACCATAGACGGCAAATACTCAGCATACGAATGGCTCACATCCTCCGTGGAAGGCTTCCCGAGAGGGGAGGAAATGACCAAGAAGTTCCTCAAGGCAGGATTCGACGAGGCTCAATACTTTGTCAAAACATTCGGTGCAGTGAACATATACCTCGGAATAAAAAAGTGAGCCGGAGCTCACTTCTTTTCGAGTTTGCTGCTGTAGAATGCGAGTATCGCTTTGTACAGAAGATATACGTCCGCCTTGGAGGTCACTTCGAACGGCGAGTGCATGGACAGCACTGGAACCCCCATGTCCACGGTGTCGAGATTGTGCAGGGAGATCTCGGATGCTATGGTCCCTCCCCCGCCGATATCCACTTTTCCCAACTCTCCGACCTGCCACGGTATCTCTGCCTCATCAAGGATGTCCCTGAGGAAACCCATCGTCTCGGCGGAAGCGTCATTGGTCGAATACTTGCCCCTGCTTCCGGTGTATTTGGAAACGACCGGTCCGCGGTTCAGGAATGAGCAGTTGTTCCTTTCGAACACATCGCCGAACGCGGGGTCGACAGCCGCATTGACATCGCATGAGAGGCAGATGGATCTCTTAAGGACATGGCGCACCTGAAGCCCGTAGGCGGACACAAGATCCTCAAGGAAATCCCTGAAGAAGAACGAACGCATCCCGGTGTTTCCGTCGGACCCCGTTTCTTCCTTATCAGCGAAGACCGTCACGGTGGTGAACTCGGGGTCTTTGCAGTCGATCTCTGCCATGAAATTGGTGAAGGCGCATGCACTGTCATCCTGTCCGTAGGCTCCGACCATTGATCTGTCCAGGCCGAGGTCGATGGGCTTGAACGCAGGCACCGCACACAACTCGGCGGTCAGGAAGTCCTTCTCGGTGATGCCGTACTTCTCGAAGAGTATGTTCATTATGTTCAGCTTCACTCTGCCGGAGACCTTCTCATCTTTGAAAGGCCAGCATCCGACCAGTATGTTGAGCTGTTCCCCCTCGATTATATCTGTTGCCGGCTTTTTCATCTGGTTCATCGCAAGATGAGGAAGCAGGTCCGTGACGCAGAACACCGGGTCTCCCTCATCCTCTCCGATCTTCACGGTAACGGTCTTTCCGTTCTTCAGCGACACCACGCCGTGAAGGGACAGAGGTATTGCCGCCCATTGGTATTTCTTGATCCCTCCGTAATAGTGTGTCTTGAAGTATGCCATATCTGTGTCTTCGAACAGAGGGTTAGGTTTGAAGTCGAGCCTCGGGCTGTCCGTGTGGCTCACGCCGATCCTGAGGCCGTCTTCTACAGGCCTTTTACCCATGGTCACCATTATGAGTGCTTTGCCGCGGTTGTTCATGTAGAACTTGCTTCCGGGAGCATACTTCTTCCCGAGTTGGAATTCCTTATATCCTTTTTTCTTGAGGATCGGTACGACATAATCAAGGACCTCCCTCTCCGTCTTGTTGCACAGGAATTCCTTGTATCCTTCGCAGAACTCCGAAGCCTTTTCAAAAACAGATCCATCCTTTTCCCCGAGATTCTTGGACGACATCAGAAGTTTTTCCTCTAATTTCTGCCCTTCGCTCTTTTTTTCTGCCATGTGAACCTAATCCATGGGCGATTACTTGATTCTTGCGTAAGGCAACAGTTCCATCTCATACCAGTAAACAGGAGCGTCCGAGATACGAGTATGATGTACATCAGTTTAGGAAAATAAAGCGGATGACGATGGTTCTTCCATCCGTTTTGATAACAAGCATAATACAATTTTTTATGAAAGAAACGGGAATCTTTTGTGCAGTATATGGGTAATTTGCTTACGCAGGAGCAATTATTTTTCATATAAGTTACTATGTTATTTGTACTAAAAACTAAAGAATCAATGGAAAAAAAATCTAATTGAATTTAAAATCATTAGATAAATGCTATATTATATGCGCATTATTATATACGTTTATTCAGTTAAGTCCGAAAACAATTAGAACAGCGTGATGTGAGACGCATCTTACTGTCTGAAAAATAAAGAGGAGCGAATTCAAGTGTCAAGACCATCTGCAATATTGTTTGCGATAGCAGCATCTTTGCTTTTAGCGATCCCCGCATCTTTAGTCTACTGTGCAGACTATAACGAGGCCGGACCCGTAGACGTAACGATAAGCACGAATGACTTTACGGATGGGACATGGATACCAATATCCGGCCCGGATGACCTTGCCAAGATAGGATCGGATGCGGCATACGGAATGGATAAGAACTATTATCTTACCAATGACATAGATCTCACATCCACAGATACCAACGGCGGAGTGGACCTAAAACTGACAGCAAAGATAGTGCCCGTGTACAACACGGAAGGGCCGGAACCCAAGATCACCATGGAGATAACGGTCACCACTTCCCGCGGAGATGCGGTCGTGAGATCCATCAACGCATCCATGATTACATCCTATGAGCACGCGGACGGCAATACGGTAACCCTGTCCAAATATGATATTCTCGACAAAGCCCCATTCTCAAATGAAGTGATACATATGGATGGGATACCCATAGGAAATTATGTCGTGACCGCAGCCGGGATAATAGATGTTGGCGGTACAGATCAGCCGTACGCATATTCTATGGAAGTCAACACAAAGGAAAAGACGGGCGGCGGCACAACCAGCGCAGTATTCGAAAAGACGGGTGGCACTGTGAGAAGCGAGACCTTCAACAGCAACGGAAACTTCGATCCAATCGGCAAAACCGAAGACATACCATTCAGAGGCAAGTTCGACGGCAATGGTCACATCATAACAGGTCTGAACGTATCGGTGTTCGACCAAACAGGCCTTGCAGCTGCGGGCCTGTTCGGATATGCGGACGGCTCCACAATATCCAATTTGGGAATGGAAGGAGGTTACGTAACCGTCTCATCACACTCGCCGTCGACTCACATTTCCGATCCATGGGGGGTGGTTGCAGGCGGCATAGTCGGCCAAATGACAGACACATCCAATATAGAGGATTCTTACAACACAGGCAATGTGACCGCCGCCACATCGAATACATCTTGCGTATATGCAGGCGGGATAGTCGGCAGACTTTACACCACCGGTTCGGCAGAAGAGATTCATCTGTCAGGATGTTACAACGAAGGCCTCATCAGTGTTTCCAGTTCGTTCCATGACGAAAGGGGTTATAACGGAGGACGGGCTTATGCCGGCGGTATATGCGGCGACATATATGGCGATAGGATCTACACCTACACCGGCAATGAACCTACGGCGCATCTAAGAGTGGAGAACTGCCACAATACGGGCACAGTCATTTCTGCTGCTTTAGATATTGCAGTCGCAGGCGGCACCGCAGGCGGTTGGCAGGGGGCGATCATCACAGGATCCTACAATGAAGGTCAGGTCATAGCCTCATTGGCCCTCTCGACATGTGCAGGAGGCATAGGCGGTTGGACAACATCTGATGCATCTGCATCCTATTGTTATAACACAGGCCCTGTCGAAGCATCAGTGGTTCAGGGAATTGAAGTATGTGCCGGCGGTTTGTTCGGATGCTTTATCAACGGCAGACTGATAGAATACAGCTACAACACAGGCCCTGTAATTGCCACGGGATCGTCACAATACAACATGTTTGCCGGCGGTCTGGTCGGCAAAGCGCAGACCGACGATTCTTCCTACATTATCGGAGACATGAAAATGCGCTGCTGCTACAACACAGGCACAGTAACAGCATCAGGAGCATCAGAACGCTACACCAGTGCAGGCGGCATCAATGGGTTTCAAAGCTATATGGACACATTCGATCTATACAACACAGGCACAGTAACAGCCTCAGGAGGATTGGACTTCACCTATGCAGGCGGCATTGCTGGACAGATAGTCGGTTCATTAGTGGTCAACTGTTACAACACGGCTGCCGTAAACGCGATCCAGTCTTCGCCGTCGCTGCTAGAATACACATACGCATGCGGTATAGCATGCAGATTTGAACATGGAATGATCGTCAACTGCTATTTCCTAGAAGATAAGATGACCATCAATGGTGTTGTTGTACGTAGTATTGCAAACATTCCATTAGATTACATTAGTATTTGGTATGGGGTCCGCATTTCGATAGATCCTTTGGGCGAGAGTGGAGACCACAGAAACAGCATACAGTACACGGAAGATGCCAAGACGTCTGCCCAGATGAGGCCGACCCTTGAAGATGCGATGGCAAACGGATCGATATACTTCACAAAAATGACAGACGCAAAAGGGTATCCCCCCCATTACAATGACCTTGACATCCTCAAAGGATGGTCCTTCGGAGAGGATGAGGGGAGCGATGCGATATGGACAATAGATCCCAGAAGGAACGACGGATATCCGATGCTCCGGGGAATCAATAACGGTTATCTATCGTTCTACACAATAAGCTACGACCTCAATGGAGGAACGGGACCGGAGTTCGATGAAAGCCGTCTGCCGGAAGGCGGGACCTTCGATGTCGCATCCGCCGAAAGCATCGCAGGCCCTGCGGGAAAGGACTTCGCCGGATGGAATACCCAGCCCGACGGAAGCGGGACCTCATATGAAGCAGGCGAAACAGTGGCCATCGAGAAGGATGACGTCACGATCTATGCCATATGGAAGGGCGCCCAATACACCGTGAAATATGACCTCAATGGGGGAACGGGGACAGCACCCGAAAATGTGCAAGGCGGCGAATA
>JAISVN010000121.1 GCA_031271555.1 Candidatus Methanoplasma sp. | reverse complement strand
AACTGATGACCTGATCCGGTCCATGATGGAACTTCAGGAAAAGCTCCATATGACCATCGGCAGAAAGAGAAGCAAGATCGCGATCGGAATACACGACCTGGATAAGATACAACCGCCGTTCAGATATACGGCGGTAAAACCGAACGAGGTCTCATTCATACCTTTGAACGGCACTGAGAAGATGGATCTGAATGAAGTATTGATGTCCCACGACAAAGGGAAAGAATACGCAAACCTCCTTGCCGGGAAAGAAAGATACCCGATCATATTCGACAAGAACAATGATGTTCTGTCATTCCCTCCGATAATAAACGGCACGCTGACGACCGTAACGACCGATACGAAGAATGTGTTCATCGATGTCACAGGCAGCGATCAAAAAGCCGTGAAGGGTGCGCTGGACATAGTTGCGACCGCCCTTGCAGAGCGCGGCGGCAGGATATACGGCGTGAAGGTTATCGGCGGTGCGTCAGACCGCTCCCCGGACCTTAAAGAGACATCGTATTCGATATCCGTGGAAGAATGCTGCAAGTTCATAGGCATAAGCCTTTCCGAAAAAGAATTCAAAGAATCGATAGAAAGGATGGGGATGGCCGTTTCCGTCAACAAGGATGAGGCCAAGGTATCTGTGCCGTCGACAAGGCTGGATATAATGCACAAAGTGGACATCTTCGAAGATGTCGCCATCGGATACGGATTCGAACGTTTCGGCGGGCCGTACATGTCGAGGCAGACATCGGGGAAACTCGGAGCAGAGACCTCTTTCTCCGATAAGATGAGGGATGTCATGATCGGCTTGGGGTTCACGGAAGTGACCACCCTTACCTTGAGCAACCAGAGGGACGAGTTCGAAAGATCCGGCCTTCCCGTAAAAACATCGACATGCATAACCAACCCCATAACAGAGGACCATGATTGCCTCAGATCTTACTTGATGCCCAGCCTGATGAGGATACTCAGGCACAATAAGCACAGGGACCTCCCCCAGAAGATATTCGAGGTCGGGTTCGTATCGGACGAACATCACACCGTGCCTCACATCTGCGGCATGGTAGCAGGATCGAGAACATCATTCACGGAGATCAAATCCATAACCGAATCCGTGATAAGAGAGATGGGCATAGATCATAAGGTATCCCCATGTGGATATAGGACATTCGTAGAAGGCAGGGGGGCATTCATATATTCAGGCTCCGAGAACATCGGATTCTTCGGCGAGGTCTCTCCCAAAGTGGTGACCGATTATGAGATGACGCACCCGGTCATGATGTTCGAGATAGACCTTTCGAACATCATCTCTAATAAAGAAGGGAGCCTATTCTGATAACATGAATGCGGGAGACGTATTTCCGGAATTCGTGCTTGAGGATGAGAACGGAGAGCGGTTTGACAGCAGGTCTTTAGAAGGGATAAGGCACGTCATATACTTCTATTCCAAAGACGGGACCCCTGGGTGTACCAAAGAGGCCTTGGATTTCACATCCATGTACCCCAAGTTCATGCTCCGGAACATACCGGTCATAGGCATCAGCAAGGACAGCGCCGCATCGCACAGGAAGTTCAAAGACAAGAATGGGCTGAAGATCAAGCTCTTAAGCGACCCGGAACATGAATTCATGGAGAGGGTGGGTGTTTGGGGCAGCAAGATGATGTACGGCAAAGAGGTCCACGGAACCATCAGATCGACCTTCATCATCGGGAAGGACGGGACCGTAGAAGCTGCATGGAGAGGCGTTAAGGTATCCGGACATGCTGAGAAGGTCCTCGAAAAAGCAGTTTCTTTGGTGAAAAGCTGAACTTACAGATCCATCATGCGGGGGATCATAGCTGCGGTAATGGATTGTTCCGTCAGGGTCTTCCTGTCGAGTAGTCCCTTGCTCAGCAGCCCGACCGCTCCCTGCTTCTTCCCGATATCGGGGTCTCCGTAAAGTCTGTGGATTGCATCCCCTACCGTCATGCCCTTTGATACAAGCTCCGCCACATCGTCCGGGTATCTGAAACCGGGGCCGACACCTATTGTCATATTTCCGCTTTTATCGAGTATTGCGCAGTACTGAAAGTCATACAGGCCGTCATCAGTGCTGAACACTCCGGCCTCTATCCCTATGGACATGTCATTATCGCCGAGTGCCGACACGGCGCGATTGATCGCACCTTCTCTTGTCTCAAGCTCCTTAGGCTGCTCTGAAACGCCGCTCTTTACGTCTGTCGGAATGATTATCACATTGCCGAATATCCTTTCCATTACCGTTCTCGCCGCCTCGACCTTCACTCTGTTCAAAGAGCCGACCGCAACCCTGATAGCATCCCCGTTTCCGCTTCGGGAATATTCACCTTTCATTATGCCGGTCGAGCTTATCTTGTCGTTGTTATATGCGTTCAACAACGGGATGGCGACTATCTCAAGAGGCCTTACTCCCCTCGAACTGCGCTCTCTGTTCACCTTTTCCCCATTCTCTGCGGTCTCTTCGGACACGACCAGTATGTGCGCCGGATCGATCTTTTCCCTTGGCCCGTACATATCGTTTATCTCTACGATCTCCCAGGGCTTGCTCATTGTGGTAAGGAATGATTCCAACTCCTTTTTTCTGATGTACAGAGGTATGGATTCAATTCTGCTGCCCAATGCGGCCTCATCGGTCGTAATTCCAACTATCACTTCGTCTCCGATATCGAAAGCCTTTCTGATAAGCCGCTTGTGGCCTTCGTGCAGTATATTGAATGTGCCGGCGACTACAGATATCATTGTGATCCACCGCTGCTATCGGAGTGCATAATAAAAACGGTTCCTGCCGTCACAAGATCAGATAATACATTGCCACGGCGACTATTGTAACTGCGACTATGCCTATCCATACGAAGAAAAGTTTTTTTATCTTCTTCTTGGCCTCTGCGCCCGCAGAACTCTTGCATTCTTCGCTGCAGAACTGTCCGTCACCTGTGAAGGCCTTACCGCAGTTACGGCAGTGTCTGTGCTGTGGTATCCTTTCCGGTTGGTCGGCCATAGAGCCCTAATGCCGTGTTAAGGATAAAAAGATTCAGGGAGAGGTCCTGTCCATCTCATTATGGACCAGAATTATGCAGTGGTCCGCATGCAGGCTGTTTGGACCTAACGATACCGTATCCGGGGCGTACTGCAGCAATATATCCTCTTCTTCGTTGGTAAGGTCCACGTTGTCGCTTATTACGAATACGGGATCCTCCGGCGTCGAATACTCTTTGATGTCCTTCCCATCCTCTTTGAGATAAACGATCCTTCCTTTCTCCGAAAGAGAAGAGATCACATCAGAGAATGACATCTTGGACACGTACACTCCTGGCGAGGATCTGACCTCTCCTTCTGCCGGCAGTTTTTTCATCAGGGCGTTACGGATGAGCGATGAAGTGCTCCTCTCATCCGGGTTCAGATATCTCACTTCCTCTCCCGAGAATCTTACTGTCTTGGGCGCATCGCTGCCCCCCTGAAGCACAAGATAGAGCTGAGTGTCCTTTCTGATGCTGTGGCTAAGGAAGAAGGATGAGTTCACGCAGCGAACCAGTATATCCAGTCTCCCTGCGCCTCCGGATATGTCATCGAGTTTGAAATCTCCAGTGGTCACGGCCTTATGGCCTACTGCGACGAAGTACCTCATCTGATCACTGCATGCCCTGGAGGGAGTCCATATCCATGCCTCCCATCTGTTTCATGAACTGCTTGCGCATTTTGCGGTCTTTGCCTATGGAGCCCATCATCTTCTTGCTTTGGTTGTACTGCTTCAATAGCTCTCTGACCTCATGTGCGGATACGCCCGCGCCCATAGCTATCCTGTCTATGCGCTTTCCTTTAATCAGATTGGGCTCATCCTTCTCTTCCTTCGTCATCGAGTCCATTATTACCTTGTACGTCGCAAGCTTCTTCTGGGATTCCTCGTAGTTTATCTTGTTCTCCATGTTGCTGAATCCAGGTATCATGGACATGACCTTCTGGAGAGTCCCCATCTTGTTCACTGCCGCCATCTGCTGATACATGTCCGACAGCGTGAATCTTCCCGAGAGCATGTTCCTTGCGAGCTGTTCCATCGCTTCTTCATCGTCGATCTCATCCTTGGCCATCTGGACCAGGGATGCGAGGTCGCCCATGCCCAGAAGCCTTGATATGAATCTGTCCGCATTGAACGGTTCCAGATCGCGTATGTGCTCGCCGGTACCGATGAATATTATCCTTGCGTCGGTCTTTGCGACCGCCGACAGGGCGCCTCCTCCCTTTGCTGTGCCGTCCATCTTTGTGAGTATGACTGCGGTTACGCCTACCGCTTTGTTGAATGCATCCGCCTGCGGTCCTGCCTGCTGGCCCACCTGTGAGTCCAGCACCAGCACCCTCTCATCGGGTTTGGATACTTCCGCGATATCCTTCAGTTCCTGTATCAGGTCCTCTTCCAGCGCGTGGCGGCCCGATGTATCGACTATGACTATCTTTTTGTCGGAGAACTTCGCCATGCCGTTCTTCACTATCTCGGCAGCGTTCTTGTTCCCCGGTTCGCCGTAGACATCGACGTTTATCTTCTCCCCAAGCTGCTGAAGCTGGTCCAATGCACCGGGCCTGTAGACATCTGCGCCTATCAGCCCGACAGTGAACCCTTTCTTGGAGAGGAACTGCGCCAGCTTCCCTGTTGTGGTGGTCTTACCCTGACCGTATAGGCCCACCATCATGATCGTTTGGGGCTTAAGGGCCAGACCTTCCCCGTTGTCGAGGAGTGCGACCAGTTCCTTGTAGATTATGCTTATTATGTGATCCTTTGAACTTTTTCCTGCCGGAGGCTTCTCATTCAAAGCACGTTCCTGTATCTTGTTGGTTATCTCCAGTACCAATTGTACATTGACGTCCGCCTGCAGCAATGCGCGCTGAAGCTCTTTCGATATCTCTCGTATAAGCTCCTCATCGATGACGGATGAACTGCCGATATGCGCGATTACATCCCTTAATGATTTTCCCAATCCATCCAAAGCCATGAGATCATGACCTCCATTGCTTCAATGATATTTTAGAATATGGTGAGAAAGACAAAAGTGCGGGAACAGGCCAGCCAGTCAGAAGGGATGGGATGCACTCTACAGAACTGACCTTTTTCCCCGTGGATACTAATTAGCTACAATTCTATATAAAGATTTTCCAAAGGTGTTTGGAAAGGGTAAGATAATAAGTTTAAAAAACCTGTGAAAACAGGTTTTGTTCAGAGATAACCTGATTTTTGAAGGGCCATCAGGTGGTCTGTGCTGAGCTTCTCTCCGGCCTTGAAACGCTCGAAGATCTCCTTTGCCTCTTTCTTGGATTCGGAGTCTACTTTCCTCTTCCTGGCTGCGGTCTTCTTGTTCCTTATTCCGGCGACATCTTTGTCCATTTCGTGAACGGACTTTATCTGCTCGATGTGCTTCTTGTGCTCTTCGTCAGCGGCCTGCTTGGACTCGATGAACTTGGCCTGTGCCGCATCAGCTTCTTTCCTGAGTGCGTCTGCCTCTTCATAGAGTTTTAGCATCTTGTCGTGCGAGTTCTGCGCGGCCTCCGCGTACTCGGACACCTGGCGGTGTGCGGCCTCTGCCTGCACCTTTGCGTCCCTGTGCTTCTGGATGATCTCTTTGATCTCTCCGTTCTGCTCGTAGGACTTTTCCCTCTCATCGATCTGCTTTGCGATAATGGATATCTGCTTGACGATCTCGTTCTCTTTGTCTTTTCCGAGAGATTTCGTCTGTTGCGTATACTCCAGGTCCTGAAGCTGCTTCTTGAGTTGCTTCACAGGCACTTCATTCTTATCTTCGCCGGGCTTTTCGGGCCTCAATTGGGTTATCTGCTCTTTGAGAGCGGTCACCTTCTGGTTCCACTCATCCCTGACAACCTTGGTCTCCCTTACCTTCTGGTTGAAGGAGTCCCTCTCTTCTCTGCATTTTCCGGCTTCGTCCACCAGTTCGCGGACCTTGGAATTCAGAGCATCCCTTTTGGCCTTCCATTCTTTGGTCTGATTGTTCAGATCATCCCTCAGACGCCTGTGTTTCTCGGCATCGTTGTTAAGAATGCTGCGCTTCTGTTCAAGATCGGCAAGTTCTTCGGGAGACGCTTCTTGTTTCTCCTCGTCCGAGGTTTCTTCCGCATCTGCCTCTTCCGAGACCTCTGCGTTTACCTCTTCCTGCGGCTCTTCCGCGGGCATTACTGTCTCAACTGCCGGAGACTCTTCGATCTTAGCTTCCTGTTCTTCAAGAGCGCCAGCGCTTTCCGGCGCTGACTGCTGTGCTTCCTGAGAATCAACCTGTTGTATTTCCTCCACAAACTCATCCATAAATCATCACTCAATCGTTCGACTTAGCCATAAGCAAAAGTATGGCCCACTTTCGAGCCGTTATATATGGGTATCATTTATAAGTGTTTCTACAGTCAGCTTAATAATGTCAGATAGAGTCTTGCTTCACTCCGCATAATTCGGCCATATCGTGCTCTAATTACCCCTGACCAATAGGATATAAATAATCTTACTCAATCCAGCATAACGATATTAGATGGAAGGTTCTATTTGCCCGATTGACCACCGGTACGGCCGCGCTGAGATGAAATCGATATTCTCGGAAGAAAGCAGGATCAGGTATCAGATGAAGGTCGAAGCTGCGCTTGCGATGGCTCACGCCTCTGTTGGGACCATAAGCAAAAAGGATGCGGAAGAGATCTCCAGAGTGGCATCATCGGATGCTGTGAAAATGGACCGCCTGAAGGAGATCGAGAAAGAGACCAACCACGACCTTATGGCATTGATAAAGGCAATGACCGAGCAATGCAAAGGGGATGCTGGCAAGTACATCCACCTCGGTGCCACGTCCAATGACATAATAGACACCGCAGCGGCCCTTCAGATCAAAGATGCGCTCGAGATAATACAGGACGACGCGGACGAACTGCTTTACACGTTCGCAAAGGTCGCAAAAAGAGAGAAGGACACGTTGGAGATAGGAAGGACGCACGCACAGTTCGCAATACCCATAACATTCGGTTTCAAGATCGCAGGGTACATCGCAGAGATGCTCAGGCATAAGGAAAGGCTCTTCGAGATAATGCCGCGCGCATGTGCCGGAAAAATGGCAGGAGCCGTCGGTACGGGTGCAGCACTGGGCGAGAACTTCAACAGGATCCAGATACTTG
>JAISVN010000100.1 GCA_031271555.1 Candidatus Methanoplasma sp. | reverse complement strand
CTTATGCATGACATCTGCCATACCCCCTTCTCTCACACAACGGAAGAGATCGTCGAACATTTCACCGGAATGGACCACATGGATGCAGCATCGAAACTGATAAGGGGGGAGATCAGGACCTATCACGAAAGGGATGCAGACCTGTTCGAAGGCAAACCCCCGATATCCGAGATATTGGAAAGGAATGGGATCGATCCCGAAAAAGTGTGCGACCTGATAATGTATCCGGAATCCAAAGGCGAAAAGCTTGACGCTTTCATCGGAGGGAAGAAGGCTGAGCACTTCTCGCCGAAGGACTCCATCCATCAGATAATACATGGGCCGGTCGATGCAGACCAGATAGACTACCTTGTAAGGGATGCGCATTATACCGGAGTGACCCACGGCAGAGTGGACATAGAAAGGCTGATCGGGACGATGAAGATCCATAACGACAGGATAGTCATAGAGAAGAGCGGGACCGCCGCGGCCGAAGGATTGATGGTCTCCAGGTCTCTGATGTACTCCTCCGTGTATTTTCACCGGACGGTCAGGATAATCAAGATGATGCTGCTGAAATCCATAGAGGCATCCGACCTTGATGTCAAGGGTATGTACCTATGGAACGATGCGGACCTCATGAACGGGCTCATCGAAGAAGGAGGGGTCCCGTCCAGGATAGCGAGGTCCGTCCAGAACAGGGTCCTTTACAAGAAGGTCGTGACCAAGTTCAGCGAAGATACACTGGATGAACTCCTCGTGCGTCTTTCAGAGTTTACGGGATATCAGAAGAGGAAGCAGCTGGAAATGGAGATAGCGGACCGTGCGGGCGTGGACATGTCTGATGTAGTGGTCGACATACCGCCGAGATCGATCCTTCTGTCTAACATCAGCATCGGCAAGACCGACGTTTCCATACTGGACCCTGAAGGCAGAGTAAAGACTCTGGCGAAACTGTCGCCGATAGCAAGGGCTCTTCAGTCAAGGGACACGTTCGGTTGGTCTTTGCTGATAGCCTCTCCGGAAGAGCATAAGGATGCCGTTCTCAAAGCATCGAAGAGCATACTCAACCTTTGACGACGCCTATCGGGGTGAGTTTGGCGACCTTTCCGGTCAGGCCTGCATCGCATACGACCTTGATGACCTCATCGACATCCTTGTATGCTGCAGGAGCCTCTTCCAGCAGGCCCTCGTCCGACCCGTTTCTGAGATAAATGTTGCTTTTTCTCATCTCATCCATGACATCGGAGGCCTTCAGATTGCCGATGGCCGACTTTCTCGACATCTTGCGTCCGGCCCCGTTGCAAGTGGATCCGAAGGTCTCTTCCATGGCACCCTTCTTTCCGACAAGGACGTAAGTCCCTACCTTCATGTCCCCGGGAATTATCACCGGCTGTCCGACATCCCTGTACATCGGAGTGATCTCCCGGCGTCCGGCCGCGAATGCGCGGGTGGAACCCTTTCTGTGCACAAGGACATTCTCTGAGTGCCTGTCGACATCGTGTCTTTCCTTCTTTGCGATGTTGTGCGCAACATCGTAGACTACATCAATTCCCATGTTCTCTGCGGAATCTCCGAGAATGTTCTCGAAGGACTCTCTTATCCAGTGCGTTATCATCTGCCTGTTGGCCCATGCGTAGTTCGCACCGCAGCACATGGCCTTGTAGTAATCATCGCCGAGCTTGGAATCCAGAGGCGCGCATGCGAGCTGCCTGTCAGGAAGGTCTATTCTGTTGTTCTTGATGTATCTCTCCATTTCTTGGAGGTATTCGGTGGCTATCTGATGGCCGCACCCTCTCGAACCGCAGTGCACGGTCACGGTAACGGCGCCTTCCTTCAGTCCGAATTTCTTCGCCACAGACTCATCGAACACATCATCCACTACATCCAATTCCAGGAAGTGGTTGCCTGATCCGAGAGAACCGAGCTGAGGCAGACCTCTCTTTATCGCTTTTTCGCCGACCTTCGACGGGTCGGCATCGATCATGCGGCCTTGTTCTTCCGTCGCGTCTATATCGCGCTCCCAACCGTATCCGTTCTCGACAGCCCATTTTGAGCCGTTCAGGAGTATGTCGTGCATCTCTTTGTTGCCTATCCTGGTAAGCCCCTTCGAACCCAGTCCTGAAGGCACATTCTTGTATAACTCGTCGACCAGAGCGCCTATGTTCCCGCCGAGGTCATCGACCGTCAGGTCCGTCTTTATCAGACGAACGCCGCAGTTGATGTCGAAACCGATGCCGCCGGGAGAGATGGAGCCGCTGTCGGCATCCACCGCCGCAACCCCTCCGATGGGGAACCCATATCCCCAGTGTATGTCAGGCATCGCCATGGAACTCCCGACGATCCCGGGCAGGCAGGCCACATTGGCCACTTGCTGGGGAGCATTATCCGACCTTATGTTGTCGATCATGCTCTCGCTGGCATAGATTATTGCGTTTGTCCTCATGCCGGGGAATTCATCCTTGGGGATCTCCCACCGGTTGTCATCTATCTTCTCCAGCTTACCTTTCCATGTCATTCGATCGTTTCCCGTATTGATTTGCAAAAGTTAAAAGATGGGGCCGGGACCGAGATTTGAACACGAGTCGGGGGATCCACAATCCCCTAGGATAACCAAGCTACCCCACCCCGGCCATATATTGTCCGCTGATTATACCTACCCCTAATAAAACTTTTCGCTGAACCGATCACACTCCGTATTTAAATAGAATAAAAAAGAGCAGAATCGAAGGCAGTTTGATAGGTGATTTATAAAATCAATGTTATGTAAAAATTGCAGCAGCAATACAATATTTACAAATATCAAGAGGTCATACACAAAGGCATGATAGACCGGACCGTATTGGCACTCATCGAAGAAAGTATTTCGTTGAGGCCGATAACGCTCATCACAGGTGCCAGGCAAGTCGGGAAGACAACTATATGCAGCCTTATCGCAAAGAAGTATGGAATTGAATATGTTTCGTTGGCAAACGTTTCAGAGAGGGCTCTTGCTATCAGCGATCCAGAAATGTTTCTAAAAACGCATGGCACTCCATTGATAATAGATGAAGTGCAGTATGCACCCGCACTGTTCGATCACATTGAAGCCGCGGTAGATAAGCAGAAGTTCGACACAGGTATCAACAACGGGATGTTCATCCTTACCGGCAGCCAAGCTTACAACCTTATGGAGAATGTGACTCAGTCTATGGCCGGCAGAGTATCCATCATCAGGATGTCGCCTCTAAGCATAAATGAGATAGGATCGCGTCCAGATATACCGTTCACTGTGGATTTTGAGAAGAACATCAAGCGGTCTTTGGAGCTTAAACTTGACTTGGATGATATTTATGAGGCAGTCATTCGGGGGTTCTATCCAGAACTTCATGAGAAAGGTCCGCTCAAGACACGTAAGTTCTACTCAGATTATGTCGAGTCATACATAGAGCGCGATGTATCGCAGATAATCAATATCAAAGATCAGGGCAAATTCCTGGAGTTCATGCAGTTGCTCGCATCACTTACGGGGCAGGAGTTGGTCTACAACAACATTGCGAACACCCTCGGCCTTAACATAAGGACGATACAGTCATGGGTGGGAGTGTTGGCGGCAGGCGACATAATCCATCTTTTGCAGCCTTATTTCGAAAGATCGACTACGAAGCGGATAGTGAAGCGCCCAAAGATCTATTTCTCGGATACAGGCCTGGCATGTTATCTTGCGAAGGTCTTCGATACGGAATCGCTGAAAGCAGGTTACCTCCGCGGACCGATGGTGGAGACATTAATCGTCAACGAGATCCTGAAATCTTACAAGAACAATGGAGAGGATGCCGGGTTCTTCTATTATAGGGATTCGCAGATGAACAAGATCGACCTGATTATCCTCCGCAACGGTAAGATATCGTTGATCGAATGCAAGTCTGGAATGAAGTTCGACGAATCCGACATAAAGGCGTTTGGCAGGATGGATAAATCCGATTACACTGTCGGCCCGTCATGCATCATATGCCTGACGGAGAAAGCATATCCGATAACCAAGAACGTGTATGCATTGCCTCTGACCGCGATATGACGGTCAATTGAACGCCATGAATCCCTGTTAGCCGAGTGGAGCGGTTAAATATCCTTAAGCCGGTGGTATACCGGGGAGGTCGAACATGGGAGGCAGCGTAATATATCTGGCCGGAGGATGCTTCTGGGGGCTTGAGAAAGCGCTTTCCGTGATACGCGGGGTAACCGACACAGAGTGCGGATATGCCAATGGATACGACCGCATAATACCGGACTACCTTACGGTCTGCTCCGGCAGGTTCGGGTACTGCGAAGCGGTCCGGGTCATGTACGACCCAGATATCGTCAGTCTGCATAGCCTCCTCGATGTGTTCTTCATGGTCATAGACCCGACGCTGCTTAACAGACAGGGCAATGACAGAGGCATACAGTACAGGACAGGCATTTATTGGACGGATGAAGACTCCGAGAGGATAGTCAGAGAATATGTCGAGGCCGAGAGGAAGAAACACAGCGAATTCCACACTGAGGCCGGGCCTCTTCAGAACTTCATTGTTGCAGAGGAATGCCATCAGGACTATCTTGATAAGAAACCCGACGGCTATTGCCATATACCCCGAGATCAGATAGAAAATATCCGGAAGATGTTCTCGGAAGACTGACGCTGCACAGGCCATCTCCCTGTAACCAAAGAGGATATCATTTTTCGCCAGGGATAAAATATAACTAAAAGCGACTCGATGAGCATCGTATGGCAAAGAGAGATCTCATTTCAGTGTTGGACATGAAGGACGAGTGGCCGGACCTCGTGGATCTGGCGATCGAACTCAAAAAAGAGCGCGGAAACCACAATGCGCCACTGAAAGGGAAGACCCTGATCATGATGTTCGAGAAACCCAGTACAAGGACCAGGATATCTTTTGATGTTGCCATCACCGAACTCGGAGGCCACGCCCTGTACATCGATGTCTCGAAGATGCAGATGGGCCACGGGGAGACGGTGGAGGACACGGCCAAGGTCATGAGCAGATTCGTGCACGGCATAATGTACCGCGCATACGACTACAAGATGATGGACAAGATCGGAGAGTATGCGACCATACCAGTGATAAGCGGCCTGGACAATCTGGAACATCCGTGCCAGGCGCTGGCCGATATGGTGACCATAAAGGAGAAGAAAGGCTCCTTCCGCGGCAAGAAGCTCGTTTATCTTGGTGACGGGAACAACGTTTGCAATTCCCTGCTCTACTCAAGCGCCATAATGGGATTGGATATGATAGCATGCTGCCCGGCGACGAGAATGCCGAATGCCGAGATAATGCTGGGTGCCGCTCGCATAGCCGATGCCAACGGAAGCAAGATCATAGCTTCGCACGATCCCATGGAAGCATGCAAGGATGCAGACATACTCTATACCGACACATGGATCTCGATGGGGGACGACACCCCCGAAGATAAGGCGGTAAAGCTGTTCAAGATGTATCAGATAAATTCGGAACTCCTTGAGATCGCAAAGAAGGACTGCATTGTCATGCACTGTCTCCCTGCGCACAGGGGCCATGAGATAACCGCGGAAGTGATGGATGGTCCGCAGAGCGTTGTCTTCGATCAGGCGGAGAACCGCCTGCACGCTCAGAAAGCTGTGCTCTATGCCCTGCTCAAATGACCTGAGACGACACCAGATCCTCCACTATATCGAGGAATTCTTCCTCCTTTCCAGTGGGAATGGTCGCTCCGGCCGCAACTTTATGCCCCCCTCCGTAGCCGCCGACCATCTCTGATGCGGTCTTCATTATGAAAGATAGGTCAAGGCCCCTGTCCGTAAGCGTCCTGGTGGCCCTTGCAGAGACCTTCACTCCGTCATCGGCCTCTGCGAATGCAAAGATCGGGAGCCCCCTTTTCGCATCCCCTGAGTTCAGGAGCATCCCTGCGATTATGCCCACGACCGTTTCCCTTATTTCCTGGCCTGCATCGAAATATTGTACGAACCTGCGCTCCCTAAGGAGGCGGTTCTCCTTGACATAACTGATGGCCGCAGAGATGTTCCGGCGGTGGTCAGCACGGTTCCTTTCTGCATCTTCCACTGCCGTAAGATCGCCCAGGCATATCCTGAGGCCGGTTACGGCGTCATCGTAGCGGCCGCATGAATTTAGGACTGTAGCGAATTCCTTCGCATCCCTGAGTCCCGTGTGCGGGTTGAATCTGGAGATCGTATAAACTTCTCCGAAGAGCCTTTTCTTCGATTCCTCATCATCCACCATCGAAAGCAGGCGGCCGGCGGCGGCCGTTCTCTCATCGTAGGACAGGTCGCTCCATGTCCTCGCTGCACCGTTCTTCTTCAGAGGTATGCCGAGTTCCGAAAAGAATGCGCTGCACCCGGAGGTGTTCTCGCTTATTCCAGGTATAGACGGGTCGCTGCTGTACTGCAGGAACTGGACAAGCGGCCGGTAATCGCGCCCGAAGAAACGGATATCCTCTTCGATGACTATGTCCCCCTTTGCCGCAGCGTCTTCCAGTATGGCTCTGTTGTAGCCTATGAGCTTCGACTCTCTGCTGTCCTGAAGATCACCTATCGCGCCGACGACGGCCAGGAACGCCAGGTCAGAATTGGATGGGTCTATCGTCTTCGCAAGGAGGTATGTCATGCCCGCCCCGGACACTTCATACGACCCAGAGGCTCCGTACGTGTGGGGATTCAGATGGAATATCTCATAGAAATCATCGATGGATGTCTGTCTGCTCCTCCACTTGGTGTCTGGCATATGGTGGTCGGTCACTATGATCCCGGACCTTTTGAATTCTGAAAGGTATGCGCTGCC
>JAISVN010000069.1 GCA_031271555.1 Candidatus Methanoplasma sp. | reverse complement strand
CGATGGTGGAAGGAGATGTAAGATCCTCTGTCTCTCCGCTTATCATCGTACCGATGCCCATAAAGAGGAATACCATTACCAGGACGGAAATGACCGATCCCGGCGTAAGCAGCTCCTTGAGCTCTTTCTTTGTTATGTTCATCAGGTGGTTCATCCTTTCACCGCCTTCACGAATACCTCTTCCAGGTTGGAAGCGCCGTATCTCTCCTTGAGTTCCGCAGGCGTGCCGGTGATGACCACGCGTCCGTTGCTGATCATCGCTATCCTGTCGCAGAGCATGTCCACCTCGAACATGTTGTGGGATGACATCAGAACGGTGACTCCGCTTTTGGCGATGTCCCTTATGACGTCCCTGATGTCGAAAGCGTTGATCACATCCAAGCCGGACGTCACTTCGTCAAGTATGGCAAGCTTCGGGGAAGGCATTATCGCCCTTGCGATAAGGAGTCTCCTCATCATGCCTTTGCTGTATGTATCTATCTTCGAGTCGATCCTGTCACCCAGGTTCGCAAGCTCTATCGCCTTCTCGACCATCCTGTCATATTCCTCGCCGTCGGCAAAGAAGCCTGCCATGAATTTCAGGTAGCTTCTTCCCGTAAGGCCTTTGTATGCCCCTGCGTCCTCCGGAAGATAGCTAATTATCTTCCTGACCTCGTCCGACTCCTCCATGACATCGTAGCCGCATACCTTGATGCTCCCCGATGTCAGCTTGAGAAGGGTCGAGATCATACGCAGCGTGGTGGTCTTTCCGGCGCCGTTCGGACCGATGAGGCCGAAGATCTCTCCTTCTTTGACAGAAAAATCGACCTGCTTCACTGCCTCTATTTCGCCGAATGTCTTCTGCACATTCTTTACGACAAGTGTTTCCATTAATGTCCCTCCTTATTCATTGAACAGTTCCTCTATCCTCTTATTGAAAAAGTTTGATATTTTAAAGGCAAGCTTCAGAGAAGGGTCGTACTTCCCGTTCTCTATGGCTATTATCGTCTGACGGGATACGCCAAGAGCCTGCGCCAACTCCTCCTGCGTGATATTCAATCCCGCCCTCATGATTCTTATATTGTTATCCATCTTTTTTCATTCCCCTGTCGATGATCAGGTACGTTGCGATGAATACGAACATGAGGGCCAATGTAGATAGGGCCAGGGTCTGGCCCGAATTATACATCCACCCGCTGCCGTCGCTGACTGCTATCAGGAACGCCGCGCCGATGCCCATCCCCGGCACGACCAAAGTATATGTGAGCAGGGCCGATCTCCGGGATATGTCAAGTGTCCTCTCGTCCTCTATGGTCTCCCCGACCTCTTTTGATTTTTTTCCCGCCACGTAAACAACAGGCAAGGACACTACGAAACCGACTATCACCAGCAGTATGCTGCCGAAAGCTGTACCGCAGGCTACCATCGCAGCGCAGAAGAAGATGCCTAAGAGCCTCAGGTAACTCCAAGATAACATGTAAAGGACATTTTACTTTATGTAAATAAAGCTTTACATTTTCTCTATAGAAATAATGATTTTGGAATGTGTTTCAAAAACTGTTTATTCTTGTCCGACGGCTTTGTTTATGGATTCCTGAAGGGCTTCGTACTTCTCGCGGAGGGATTTCTCCTGGCGCTCGAGGCCTTTGATCCTTACTTCCATGGTCTCGATCGATTCGTCAAGGTCCGATTTCGCTTTTGCCTTGTCGTCGACCTTTATCAAAAGCGATCCCGAGCTCTTGTACACATCGCCTGTGGCCTTTCCAAGCTCCTCGGAGGTCCTTTCCATCTCTTTCTTCTGGGCTTCCATCTGCAATTTCTGGGTGGATACTGCCTGCAGCTGCTGCTGTGTCTGCTGGAACTGCGTTATCTGGTTCTGTAACTGTGGGCTGATATTGTTCATCCGTTTCACCTGGTTATCTTTCCTATGTCCTCGGTTATCCTTATGCACTCAAGATACGAATTCAACGCCGCCCTCATGGCAGAGGCGTCCGTTGCGGAGAGCTTTATCACGCCGGCCCCGTCCTCCGTCCCTACGGAGGCCTTCGTGCGGGGAAGTTCCCTTCCCGCCTCCGGGCTGAGCGCTGATATTATGCCTTCCGCATCTTCCGACGTTATCCGTATCTCCGCTGTGAACATATCAGTCGGACTTAAGGACCTTCTTCACGTTCGGTCTGTCCTTGAAGAAGATCTTCGATCCGCATTTCTCGCACTGGAGGCCCAGAGCGTTGACGTTCCTGATGGGTTCGTTGCATTTAGCGCATCTGTACATTTCTATCCCTTACTGCTCGGATACCTGAGACAGGTCTTTTTTGGTCTTGGGGCTGTAAGCCTCGGCTGCGAACTTCGTGCCGCAGTGCTTGCATTCCCATATCCCTGAACTTACTCTCTTTACGGACATGTGGTGGCAGACCGGGCACTCGTGTTTTGCTTTCTGATGTGCCTCGATGTTCTTCACCCTGTTGCGGACGACGACACCGTATCTGGCACCGAACCTTCCGGCTGTACCTGCTTTCTTTGTTCTTTTTGCCATTGTATCACCCAATGATCTTTCTGATGGCCTTACCTTTCTCAACGGCCCTGTCAAGACACAGGCTGAGTTCGTCGCGTGTGATCGAACCTCTGCCTCCTTTCTGCATGGCCCTGAAGTTGCCCTTGTCGTCGGTTGTGACGGTCAGGCGCGCGGATGAGATCATCTCTTCGTCGAAATTTGGGTCAAGTATTAAATCATTTCCTATTTTCACCGAGGTGATGGAGATCGGCGTGCAGGTCACCGGCAGGGGGACGTTCTCTCCCTTTCCGTATTGTTCTCCCGGGACGATCGCCGTTTTAAGGGCGCATACTGCCGCAAGGTTGGCGGCATCGAAGAGATTGCCGTCGTAATCGAGCGCATACATGTCCACGAAGCACATCCATACCTCCTCTCCGGATTTGATGACGAGTTTCTTGACATCCACCATTCCGGATTCGCGTATTCCGCGGTCCACGACGCGAGCAAGCTCTATTGCATCCTCTCCGGGCGGGCCGGATTCGAATGTGGGGTGGGCCATAGGTATGAGTTCCGCACCCATTGTCAGGACTCCGCTGTCGGGAGTGTCTGCGAAGGGGGTACCGGGTATGATCTTGACTCCGGCGATGACCTCGGTCCTTCCGAGCTTGACCCTTGCGGACCCGTCTGCGCTCTCTATGCAGCCGGTCATGACCTGGATGTCCCTGACGTCGTCAACTTCCCTTCCGTCCTCTCTCTTCCCTTCTTTGAGAAGGTTCGTTATGTGGTTCTTTTTGATCTCCGAGATGACGTGCTCACTCATTTGACTCATCCTCCTTTGATACT
>JAISVN010000044.1 GCA_031271555.1 Candidatus Methanoplasma sp. | reverse complement strand
CTCCGGGCTGTCAAGGACAGGAAGATAAAGAACCACGTGGTGGTCGAGCTCTTCAACGGAGCGGGCGCAGAATACTTCTCGAAGCTGGACAAGGCCTTCGAAGGAGGCTGGAGCATAGAGTTCTCCCCCGACTCCCACGATGAGGAAGTAAGGTACGCACTGGGCAAGGGATACTCCAACGAAGCGATCGAGAGGTCGGTCGAATCCGCCTTCAAGAACGGCTGCAGCAGGCTCGACCTGTTCTACATGACCGGCCTGCCGTTCCAGACCCGGGAGTCAGCGATATCCAGCGCAAAGGCGTCTAAGAAGCTGTGGGGGCTCGTCGGCAGAGACGACGACCTCTTCATATACAATGCGCCGTTCGCACCCTTCGTCGATCCCGGCAGCAGGGCCTTTGAGGAGCCGGAGAAATGGGGATACAGGTTCTTCGCGAGGACATTGGAGGAACACAAGAGGCTGCTGGAGAATCCGTCGTGGAAGCATGTGCTCTCCTACGAGACGAAATGGATGGACCGCGACATGATCGCCGAGACCTCCTACGACGCGGCAATAGAGCTTGCGACCATGGAATACGAGTGCTCAAGGATATCGGCCGAGGTACTGGAGCAGAGAAAGGAGAGGACGTCCATAGCACGCTCGCTCATGCACAGGGTGGATGAGATCATGGCGATTCAGGACAAGGAAGAAAGAGAAAGCAGGCTGTGGGAGATAAAGACCGAAGGGGTAAGCCTCATGAATTCGACCGTCTGCGACAAGAACAATCTTGATTGGAAGGCGGGTTCCATATGGAAAAACTCTCCCCGGGTGCTTTTGGGATTGATCCGCCGCTCCCGGGCATGAGTTTACTTTTTACCTAATTCTTTTGATTTAAGGGCGGAAGCCTCGACCGCATTGATCAATGCAGCCCGGAGACCGGACTCCTCAAGGACCCTTACGGCCTCGATGGATGTACCTCCCGGAGAGCATACGATGTCCTTCATCTTTCCCGGATGCTCGCCCGTCTCAAGTATGGTCTTCGCCGCACCGAGCAGCGTCTGCGCCGCAAGCCTTATGGACACGTCCCTGGGAAGCCCCACGAGCACTCCGCCGTCCGCCAATGCCTCTATCATGATGTACGCATAGGCCGGCCCGCTGCCGCTGAGCCCCGTGACCGCGTCAAGCAGTTCTTCCTTTACTTCATATGATATACCTACGGCCTTCAGGACGCGGTCTACCGTTTCGCAGTCCGCCGCAGTCGCTTTTGAACCGCGGGAGAACGCGGAAGCGCTTGCCAATACCATGCACGGCTGGTTCGGCATTACGCGTATAAAACGGCACGCTGGCACATATGATTCAAGAGTCACAAGGGTCACGCCTGCGGCTATGGACATTATGAGGTGGTCCTTGGTCAGGCTGCCTTTCATCGAGGTCAGGACCTCGTTGACCTGCTGAGGTTTGACGGAAAGCACGATGAAATCTGAGTTCTTCGCTATGATCTCATTGTCCTCGTGGACCTCTATTCCCAGTTTGTCCGCGATGTATTTCCTTCTCGGCTCGTAGACTTCGCTGGCAATGATCTCGTCGGCGGAATAGAGTCTTGTGTCGATGATGCCCCTCATGAGTGCTTCGGCCATGTTGCCAGCACCAATGAAACCGATCTTTTTGGCCATTTTCTGTACCCAGTGCTCGATAACCGTGAGGGTTAATAAACCTACTCCAAAGGCTCAAAAGCGGACATTCATCGGTCTTTTGCGCCCGTTATCCACAATCCTGCAAATATGCCAAGCGGCCCCTTATAAAGGAAGATAAGCGCACGTCTGCAAACGTTAAATATCAAAGACGGCATGCCAAATTTCAATGTCACTAGTTGTATCCTACATACCATTGGTTGTCGTTGGCCTTTTGGCCTTTGGCTTCGCACCTTTGGCATGGCTGACCTCTAGGTTCATAAGACCGAAGAAGCCCACAGCGTGGATGGAGAATACATACGAGTGCGGTTCCGAACCAATCGGGGATGCTCACGTCCAGTTCAAATTTCAATACTATGCTTTTGCAATTATTTTTGTTGTTTTTGATCTGATCGCCACATTCCTTATGATTTGGGCCGTTGCCTATTCCGGTCTTTCGACCATGGCCACCGTATGGATGCTCTTGTTCCTCAGCATAATGATTCTTGGTGTCGCATACGCACTCAAAAAGGAGGAAACCGTATGGATATGAGCCTTTACCCTCACGCCGTTGCCATGAGCAAAGACGAATTCATGACATGGTCTTCAGCCATGATCAACGATCTTCTGAGCGCAGGTACGAAAAAGACCGTAGACAAGCTTACCGGACCCATCTGGTCCTGGGCAATGAGAAACTCCATGCACCCTCTGCACTGGGGACTGGCATGCTGCGCCCTTGAAATGGCGGCATCGTCGGCGCCCAGATTCGATGCGGAGCGTTACGGTATGATATACAGGTCTTCCCCGAGGCAGACCGATATCCTGCTGGTAAACGGATGGATATCCAAGAAGATACGCCCGGATCTCAGGCGTCTCTACGAACAGATACCCAACCCGAAATGGGTGGTGGCAATGGGAGAATGCGCAATATCCGGCGGACCCTGGTACGATTCGTACAACACGGTACAGGGTCTCGACCAGATCGTTCCGGTGGACATATACATACCGGGATGCCCCGCAAGGCCGGATGCGATGATAGATGGTTTCATGCTCCTTCAGAAGAAGATAGACGACTATCTCAGAAGAGGAGTATTCCTGGAGGACTGAAGATGGCTGACGAAGTATACCAGAAGCCGTCCGTTCAGGAGATATCAGAGCTCCTCAGGCGCAAATTCCCCGGAAAGGTGGACGTCACCCGCACCGAGGAAAGGAGAGTATATGCCAGAGTGGACAGGGATTCCGTCTACGACGTGTGCATGTACATCCGCGACAATCTGACATTCGAGCACGCGACCTCGATCATGGGCAACGATATGATAGACCGCATGGAAGTGATCTACCACCTGTCCAACTACTTCAACGGGGTCATGATAGAGCTCACGACCGAGCTCCCCGCGGACGATCTCCACGTGAGATCGGTCGCCGAGATATGGGTCGGAGGCAACTGGCACGAGAGGGAGGCCTACGAGTTATTCGGAATAATCTTCGATGGACATCCGAAGCTCCAGAGGCTGCTCACGCCGGACACGTACGAGTTCTATCCGTTCAGAAAATCATACAAACTAAGGGGGCAGGAATGATGTCCAAGGAAATCATAGACATTAAGGCCGAGTCCTCTCCGATAGATACGGATAAGATGTGGGTCATCATGGGTCCGCAGCACCCCTTCTCCCACGGGCTTTGGACACTCAAAGCACAGCTCGACGGAGAGATAGTGACAGACGCAGAGCCGATCATCGGCTATCTGCACAGGGGCTGGGAGAAGGAATGCGAGAACAGGACGTACCCGAAGATCATACCGATGGCGGACCGTCTCTGCTACGCCGCATCCATGACCTACACCCACCTTTACTGTATGACGGTGGAGAAGGCATTGGGCATCGACATACCCGAGAAAGCCAAATACATCAGGATAATGGCGGACGAGATCTGCCGTATCCAATCGCACCTCATGTGGCTCGCCGCGGTCGGTACCGACCTCGGTAATCTGACAGTGTTCCTGTGGGCCATGAGGGAGAGGGAATTCTTCATGGACCTCAACGTAAGGCTGTGCGGAGCGAGGATGACCACCAACTTCCCCCGTATCGGAGGAGTCAGGAACGACATCGACGATGAGTTCGCAATGTTCACCGTAAGATGCATAGA
>JAISVN010000028.1 GCA_031271555.1 Candidatus Methanoplasma sp. | reverse complement strand
CGTATCTCCCGTCCGCTGTCAGGTCCTTGGCCTTCACATTGTCCTTGAGATGCATATCGAGTATGTTCTTCTTGATGAGAGACAGCATCTTTCTGTCCAGGACCGGGAAAAGGACCTCCACCCTCGCTATGAGGTTCCTAGGCATTATGTCCGACGACCCCATGTACATCTCGGGCCTGCCGTCGTTCTCGAAGTAGTAGATCCTGGAGTGCTCCAGGAATCTGTCCACGATGCTCACGACCCTTATGTTGTCTGAGACCCCTTTCAATCCCGGCCTGAGGCAGCAGAGCCCTCTTATGTTCAGATCTATCCTGACCCCCGCCATGGATGCCTTGTAGAGTTCGGCTATGACGTCTGAATCCACCAATCCGTTCGATTTCATCGCTCTGTAGGCCTTTTTGCCGGCGGCCTGGTTATCAGCCTCTCTCTTTATCTTCGCTATGAGCGTTTTCTTCAAGGTCGTGGGGGCAACGAGCAGGTGCTTGTATTCCCTCGGCCCGAACACCCCCGTCAGGGCGTTGAAGAGTTCCCCAACGTCCTCTCCCATCTCCTTGTCCGCAGTCAGGAAAGATATGTCTCCGTATGATTTGGCTGTGCTGGTGTTGTAGTTACCGGAGCTCATGTGAGTGTATCTGACGAGCTTGTCGTTCTCCAGCCTGACCACCTGAAGAAGCTTGGAATGGACCTTCAGGTCGACGGGGCCGTATACCATATGCACGCCCATCTTCTCCATCTCCCTTGCGAGATAGATGTTGTTAGTCTCATCGAACTTTGCGCGCAGCTCCATGAGCACGGAGACCGTCTTCCCTTTCATGCGGGCCCTCTTCAGGGCGTTGATTATAGATCTGTCCTTACCTATCCTGTAAAGGCATATCTTTATGCTCTGAACATCCGCATCGTCTGCGGCCTCGTTGATGAAACGGACAATGGTATCAAAGGATTCGTAGGGATGGAAAAGTATCCAATCCTTCTTTTTGATGGCATCAAAGATGCTCAGGTCCTCTCCGAACTCCGGCGGTATGTACGGAGTGAACGACTCATCCTTGAGGCTCGGGACATCAAGAGAAGCTATCTGCCAGAGGTCGGTGAGGAGCATGCCTCCCAGAGAGGCCTTGTGTATCTGATTCTCGCCGAGTTTCAGATTCTTTCCGAACATGGACATCATCTCGAACGGCATGTCTTCCTCCACCATCATCCTGACAGGGAACCCGACATCTCTGGAATCGAGAGATGTTTCGACAGCCGACATCAGATCGCATGCCTCGTCGATCGTTACCTTCACATCAGCGTTCCTCGTTACTCTGAAGATGTATGCGCCCACCACGGTCATTCCTGTGAACATCTGACCGACATTCGATTTTACTATATCCTCGAGCTGGATGAAATCCATTCCCGGAGACTCGGAGGGTATGGAAACGAATCTTGGCAGTATGCCCACGGGGACCTTTACCCTCGCATAAACGTTCTCGCCCCTGTTGTTTATCTTGACCGCAACGTTCAGAGAGTTGTTGGATATGAATGGGAAGGGGTGCGATATGTCCAACGCCAGAGGCGTAAGCAGAGGATGGACCCTCTCCCGATAGTAGTCCTTTACCCACTCCTTCTGTTTGTCGGAAAGGGAGTTGATGTCGCATATCCGTATGTTCTTATCGAAAAGCCTTTTCCTGAGATCGCCCCAGCATTCCTCATAGCCGCTTACCAGATCATCGACTGAAACATATATCTCCGACATAAGGGCCTTGGTATCGCGGTACACATCGGGTCCGATCGTCATCAGGCTGCTGCTTTCCTCTTTCTGTATGAGTCCAGGCACCCTTATCATGAAGAACTCGTCCATGTTGCCGTAGGCGATGGCGAGGAACTTCACCCTCTCAAGCAGCGGGACATCCGGATTGCTTGCCTCGGCGAGACATCTTCGGTTGAACTCCAGCCATGAAAGCTCCCTGTTTATGTAGAGCCTGTGGTCATAGAAGTCCATTTCCTTCTTCGTCATTCTTTTCTGTGCTCCCTTATTTTCACAGACTCGCTGTGTGCGTGGAGCCCCTCGGCTTTGGATATGGTCATTATGGTCGGGGCCAGGGCGGAAAGCCCATCCCTCGTCATCATCTGGACCGTGGATGTTTTCCTGAAGTGTGCAACATTGAGTCCCGACATTGTGGTCGAGTGCCCCGCTGTGGGGAGCACGTGGTTGGTACCGGAGGCGTAATCCCCTGCGGCGACCGGTGTATAAGGCCCGATGAATATCGACCCCGCATTAGTTATCTTCGAAAGGACGTCCAAGGAATCCTTGACCTGTATGGAAAGGTGCTCCGGAGCTATCCCGTTCATCATCTCCACGGCGAGGTCAATGTCCTTTTCCACTATGTACCCCGAGTTCTCCAATGCGGAAAGGATCGTTTCTTTCCTGGGAGCATTCTCGATCATCTTTTCCATATACGACCACACTTCGGACGGAAGTTCCGGATCGGTCGTTATAAGAAGGCATGCCGAAGATGGGTCGTGCTCCGACTGGGCGAGAAGATCTGACGCTATGAACTTTGCATTTGCGGTCTCATCGGCGAGGACACCGATCTCGCTCGGCCCGGCAGGGAAGTCTATCTCCACATCCTTCCTGAGCATCGTTTTCGCCGCCGTCACGAACACATTGCCTGGTCCGACGATCTTCTGCACGGGTTCAATGGATTCTGTACCCAGGGCCATGGCCGCAACCGCCTGCGCTCCTCCCACTTTGTATATCTCATCCGCGCCTGCTATGTCCATCGCGACAAGCGTTATCGGGTTTATCGGCGGCGGGGTGCAGCATATGACCTCCTCGACGCCTGCGACCTTCGCAGCTATGACGCACATAAGCGCGGTGGAAGGATAGGAGGCCCTGCCTCCCGGTATGTAGCACCCGACCCTTTCCAGGGGGGTGCTCTTGACTCCCAGGGTTATTCCCGGTTCGACTTCTTTCAGCCAAAGGTCTTCCGGCACCTGGAGTTCGTGGAAACGTTGTATGTACTCCGCAGCGTTCTCAAGCTCGTCAAGAAGTACGGGGTCTATGTTCTCGTATGCCTCTTCGATCTCATCCCTTGATACTTCGATCTCATTCAGCATTATCTTGTCGAATTTCATCGTCAGGTCGACCAATGCCTCGTCCCCTTCGAATCGGACAAGGTCTATTATGTCTTGGACCGCGTCCCTGACCTCATCTACCTTCGATTCGCGATTCTTTTTCCAAAAGCCCTCATCAACCTGTTTCCACATGGTTCCCAGATTCGGTTTAATGAATTTATATTATACGGCAAGTATGATTCGATGCATCTCGGACGTCTGCAGCCCTCAACAGCATGACCCCGAACCTGCGTCCTTATCATCGTCTTCGGTTCCGCATGCATTGAACTTTCCAAAATGTACATCACGGTCGCCTATCACTTTGAAAGCCTTGCTGTATCTGGTCTGGGAAAGCATGGATGCCGTGTTGCCGCACACAAGCATAG
>JAISVN010000132.1 GCA_031271555.1 Candidatus Methanoplasma sp. | reverse complement strand
GATATGATGCCGCCTTTGATGTGGACGTTCCAAACGCCCGTGTTCGCAAAGGAGAAGCCCGCATCCATGCTTCCGATTTCCACATAGTCTGCGAATACCACTTCGCCGAGGCTTGTGCACCCGTAGAATGCAAAGTCGCCTATGACCGATACTCCGCTCAGGTCGATGGATGACAGAGACTCATTCCCATAGAATGCGCACGCGCCTATTGTTTCAAGGACGCTGCCCTCTTCGAGTTCGACCGTTCTCAGTTCTGTGCATTTGTTGAAGGCTCCATCCTCTACGTCTCCCGAGTAGTATTCATATAGCCCTATGCCCAAGATCTCTTCAACGGTTTTTGGTATAGTGACCTCTGTTATCGACTTTTGGGAGCTGAAAGAACTGTTTCCTAGTTTAGTGACTGTATATTCCTTCTCAGACTCGCCGTCTGTTGCGTAACTGACACTTCCGGGGATCGTAATGCTGCCGGACATGTTTTCCGGCGAAGCGATTATGACCGCGGTCATATCACTGTAGAGATCGAAAGCGTATCCGTTATCGTCTGTAATAGGTTGTTGTGTTATCTTGAGCGGTTCTGTGGATTCACCGCTTGATCCTTCTCCCCCGAATGCCGTTTCGACCAGCGGGATAGAGATCATAGCGAGACTCGCGACAACAGCCGCAAGAATCATTAGTTTTCTGTTCATTATTTTCATTCCTCTTTTGAATGTGCGCATGTCAAATGCCGCATGCCTGCCATACTTTTTGTCGACAGGACGGCACACCTGCATAGAATGACTTATTATTTATCGAATCTCGCGAATTTTGTTCCTTGACTCATCCAACTCTCTTTTTGATGTAGAAAAATATGGTATTCTACTCCAATAAATACAAAGCCATATGGAGTTTTATGTTATTTTATTAACAAAAATGATTAAATAACACTATAAAAGGCTGGATAGCAGAATCGAAAGATGTCCAAACCTGCCGAAGGAACCTTCAGATTCAAGGCTGAGGGGTTCGACAGAGATCGTGGACTTGATGGTCGGGAGCAGGCGATCACTGCGATGTACAAAAAAACCAAAGCTTCAACGCATAAAGAGCTATTGTTCGTACGCACATCTCATTATGTCAGCGGTTTTCCGGCAGGGATCATGCGATTTTTGACCATGGTTCCATCAGAGTCTATCAACTGTTAAATAGATAGGATGTATGATCCAATGGATATAGGGTGTGCGATCATATTGTCTGATTAGATCTTTCAAATAAGATTCGTCGGAACTCACTGTGCCTCCAGCTTTGGCAAGCACTCTAAGCCATTTCTGTATCATGCGGAGTGAGGCTGGATCGATGTTCGAGCTGATCAAAGAGACCTACTATGTGGCCTGGGGAGACCTCAGGTTCATGCGGCACACCGCAAAAGGCATCATCATATCAAGTTTGGCGGGTCCGTTGCTGTATCTTTTGGCGTTCGGATTCGGCATGGGCGTCGGAACCTATACAGACGGCGTGCCTTATGTCGCGTTCATAATCCCGGGTATCGCGGCGATGACCTCCCTGTCCGCATCCTTCGGCCCGACATCCACAAGGCTGCATGTGCAGCGCGTCTACTTCCGATCGCTGGACGAGATGATGCTGTGTCCCCTGAGCACGCCGGCGATCGTGTTGGGAAAGTCGATCAACGGTTTTATAAGAGGGTTGGTAAGCAGCTGCATAATCCTTCTGGTAGGTTTCATGATAGTGCCCGAGTATCTGCACCTGACCCCTCTATACGTAATATCGATCTTGCTGTCCTGTTTTACATTCTCTTTCCTTGGCGTCACCGCGGGCCTGATGGTCAATTCACACCAGACCATGGCCACATTCAGCAGCATAGTTGTTCTTCCCATGACGTTCCTCTGCGGGACGTTCTTCGCGGTGGAAGGCCTTCACCCCGCCTTCCAGGCCGTCCTTTACGCTCTGCCGCTGACTCATTCCAGCGAGATAGTGAGGGCATCGGCGCTGGGGTGGGATTTTCCATGGATATCATTGGTGATCCTGTTCTGCCTGTGCGCGCTCATCTTTTTACTCAATGTATATCTGGTGAAGACAAAGAAAGTATGATCTGACGCATAAACTCAATATTTCCCGCTTTTTATCAGATAATAATCAAGCATGAAGAATAATGCGCAATATCCGCATAATATTATGACCGACAGCCACGGCATGGCCTCGTCGAGCATGGATGCCCTTATGGCCGCCGTCGGATGGGTCAGCGGCAGCATGAATATCGCACTGCCTAATGCCTGCGGTATATTGGATGTGTTGAATATGGTCCCGCAGAAGAAGGTCATGGGAACTATTACCAAGCTTGTGAAGACAACGAGCGAATTATGCCTTTTGATGACCAGGGCGGCGGTTATACCCAGCAGGGAGAATGTGAAAGATGAGAGGATTATCAGCACTATCAGGAACGGCGTGATGCTGAATCCCGGGGATATCAGGGCCCCTATGGCGAGTATGATTGTGCAGCTGCACATACCCCTCAAAACGCCCACAAGGGCTTTCCCGAGCACTACGGACGACGGCTTTATCGGACACAGGAGAAGTTCGTCGAAACTTGAATAGAAAAGCTTTTGGACCATTATCTTTGTCGATACGAAATTGAAGGTCGCGGAAAGGGTAGCCATGGAGATTATTCCTGGGATCATGAATCTCATATACTCGTCGACTCCGTCCTGCATGTTGCTCCCTATGCCGTACCCGAACGCTACGAGGTAGAGCAGAGGCCCGACCAGGCAGGAAATGAGGACCTCTGCGAAGTTATCCTTGAAGAAACAAAGGTCTCCCCATGCGACCCTGTACGGTTCATCGATTATCCTTGGCACTCTTATGTCAGGCGCCCCCTTTGGAATATTCTTCCCCGGTAACAATAAGGAATACGTCTTCCAGCGTTGTTTTCCTGAGGGACATCATGGCATCATTTTTCAGAGTTGCCATATATTCTTTGCCGGACTGCCTGTCGCGGAACTGCCGCATTGACTTTTTACCTTCTTCGTCGTAGTATTCGACGGTAATGCGGCCTACGGAATCGCACAGTTCCGCAGGCGAACCGATACTGACCACTCTGCCCTGATTCAGTATGGCGACCCTGTCGCAGAGGTCTTCGGCCTCTTCGATGTAATGCGTAGTAAGGAATATCGTTGTGCCTGAGTTGTTGAGTTTTCTTATCAGGTCCCACAACATATGCCTCGATTTCGTATCCAGTCCTGCCGTGGGCTCATCCAGAAAAAGAATCTTTGGCCTGTGCACGATGGAGCATACCAGAGATGTTTTCCTCTTCCATCCTCCGGATAGCTCCGCCACTTCCATGTTCAGAAACGGGCCGAGCCCCATCATATCGGAGAGCTCCTTTATCCTGCCTTCGATCTCTCTGAAGGGCATCTTGTGAAGCAGCGCATGATGCTTTATGTTCTGTCTCACAGTAATATCCTTATTGAGACTTATCTGCTGCTGGCTTATGCCGATCGATGCTTTGGCCTCCGTCGGATTCTTATCAACGTCGAAACCGTCTATTTCGATGCTCCCCGATGTCGGCCTGAGCATGGTCGTGAGCATCCTGATGCTTGTCGTCTTACCGGCACCGTTGGGGCCGAGAAACCCGAATATCTCTCCGTTCTCCACTTCGATATCTATTCCCTTTACGGCTTCGAAATCGTCGAATGATTTCCGGATGTTATCGGCTTTGATGATGACACCTATATTAGCACCTCATGCAGCATTCATACTGCTTGAGTATGAATGTTTTTACGTATGATGAAAACGATATAAAACATTGACCGCTGGAACTATGGAAAATGTCTGTTCTGCCCTGCATGATCCCATGTGCGTTTGGAAATTATCGCTGTTTCTTCAGGGGTTTACCTAATATGCCGAGTCGCCGCTTATATGTGTGTAAGATGCAGGTTCAAGGGAGCGATAAGTTGTTAAATAAGTTGGAGATATATTCCAATGGATATAGGGAGAA
>JAISVN010000116.1 GCA_031271555.1 Candidatus Methanoplasma sp. | reverse complement strand
CTGCGTTGGATGCCATTCTGATGTCGGTGTACAGACGGTCCCCGATCATCATTGTACTGTCCTTGTCGACGCCCATCTCGCCTGCCGCCATCTCTATCATGAGCATGCTCGGCTTGCCCACTATTATCGGGGTCGCTCCGGTGAGGACAGACAGCATGTGTATGAATTGCCCTATGTCCACATCGTAAGCATCCTCTGTGGGGCACAGATCGTCCGGATGTGTGGCGATGAGCTCCGCGCCTTTCATTATGAAATGATATGCTTTGTTTATCTTATCGAAGGTTATGGATCTGTCGAATGTCAAAAGAACAATGTCTGGCTCTTCTTCACAGCTTGTTATCCCCGACTCCTCGATCTCCTTTGTCACATCGGGCGTCGCGATGACAAAGACCTTCTTTCCGGCCCTCCGTTCCTTTATGAATCTGACCGTGGCGATGGTGGATGTAAGCACCGCGTCTTTGCTGACCTCGAATCCCATCGCCTTCAGTTTATTGACGTAGTATTCTCTCGTGTTGGAAGAGTTGTTCGTAAGAAAAACGAACGGGATGTTCTCATTGTTCAGGAATCTTATGAACTCCGGCGCCCCGTTTATGACATTGCGGCCTTTGTATATCGTGCCGTCCATGTCGATCATGAGCCGGGAAGGTCTCATGTCATTCCTCCAGATACTCGTCCCTTATGATCCTCATCGTCGTCCTGAGCGCGCCTCTGGACTCCCTGCTGTATATGCATGCGGCCGGATGGTACGTCGGGATGAAGATCACATCCTTCCCAAGGACCTTTATCGACATCTTGGTGTTCGCTATGTCGGACATCTTCCCCTCATATCCCAGAAGGTCCCTGCATGCTGATTTTCCGAGCCCTACGACCACCTTCCTTCCCGACAGTTCATGGTCCAGGAACGGGCGGCATGCGCTCATCTCCTCTTTCGTGGGGTCCCTGTTCTCGGGCGGGCGGCATTTCACGGTGTTGGTTATCATGATCTTCGACCGGTCCACCCCTTCTTCCTCCATTATAGCATCCAGAAGCTTTCCGGACCTTCCCACGAACGGTTTCCCGGACAGGTCTTCTTTTTCTCCCGGCGCCTCGCCTACGAACACGACCGCGGAGTTCAGGTCGCCGCTCGGAAGCACGAGGTTCGTGCGGCCTTCGCAGAGTCCGCACAATCTGCAGTCAGGATCCGGCCTCACCTCTTTCCCCCCACGAGCTCGGACCCTTTTACCAATGAGAGAAGAGAGACCCCTATCCCGGCAAGATTCTCTTTCCCGCCGCCTTCCCGGTCCACGACCGAGATTATCTGCTCCACGACCGCACCGTTCTCCCTCAAGGTCCCTATCGCCTGTATGCTCGAACCTGCGGTCGTTATGACATCCTCTACGACAAGCACCTTCTCCCCGGGTTCCATGTCCCCTTCTATCAGCTTCTTGGTGCCGTGGTCCTTCTGTTCCTTCCTTACCATCACATACGGTATCCCCGTTGCCATGGAGAGAGCGGCCGCCAGCGGTATCGAGCCAAGGACTATGCCGGCTATCCTGTCGGGGCGTATGTTCTCCTCCTGCATCCTCTCCGCCATGAGCTGAGATATGAGGTACAGCACCTGGGGATTCGTGCTTGCTTTCTTTATGTTTATGTAATA
Organism: Candidatus Methanoplasma sp.; assembly: GCA_031271555.1. Classification (GTDB taxonomy): domain Archaea; phylum Thermoplasmatota; class Thermoplasmata; order Methanomassiliicoccales; family Methanomethylophilaceae; genus Methanoplasma. Next base: position 1,188 of record JAISVN010000116.1, on the reverse strand, counting down.
GTCGCTTTTCGCTCCGGATGCCAGTGTGAACTCTCCGAACTGAAGCGCTCCGCAATCCTCAAGTGCTCTCGAAATCTCGCTCATCTTATCACCAAGGTTCTTTCTTGAAACCGAGTTTGTAACCTATAATGTTGACTCCCCTGTGTATCACGAACATGAGTGCCAGTATGAATATGAGTGCGGCGATGTGCCACCCCTCGATGAATGTGGAATATACCCAATTCGGGAAGAATACGGAGGTCGTCAGGAATGCTCCGAGAACGAAGTCATACTGATCCAATACGGGAGCCTTCTGACCTCTTTCCATTCCCAGCCTCCTTTTTATGAATGCGCCCATAAGGTCGCCGAATATCGCTCCAAATGAAAGGCAGAACAGAATCCCCACATTGGTCCAGAACGGTCCGAAACCCCAGTAGTTTTCAGGATCCCATATGGACGCAAGGCCTATCATTATCAGCCCGGTCAGGACCCCTGCGAGACCTCCTCCGAACAGCCCTCTCCAGGACTTTCCGTCGCCGAGTATCCTCTTGCCTCTCCAGGACTTTCCGAAATCGATCTTCGGCCCTCCTCCGACCACTGCCGCGGCTGAGTTGGGAAGCATTGCGGGAATGAACAGCCACAGGCCGGTGAACATTATCAGGACTATCTCGGAGATTTCCATCTTGAACGATGATTGCGGATTGACCGTATTAAGCTTTAGGAGAGTTGATAACCATGCTCACTATGATTTATTATTTTTTTGAGTCAACTCGCCTATTTCGGATTCTAACCAACCTGGATATATTCTGAGTATTCTATGATAGTATGTATATAAAGCATCTTTAATGTCTCTTTTGTCAAAATCCGTACTTAAAGATACTTGTTGAACTATTTTGTCAACATCTTCTTTCGGTATATGATGTATTGGAATTTTTTCATCTGCACAGTGCCGTTTCAAAAAATCCACGGAATAAAACATGATATAATTGAACTTATATTCTCTGTATTTCATTTTTAACAATAAGTCTGCAAAAACTAGTGCTGCGAGGAGTATTAGAAAAGCTACCACAATAATTAAAACATTATTTATTTCTTGAAATGTGTCTCTTACATTTTGATTGAAGAAAAGTGGCACTAGCATGACTAATATACCATTTATTGATAGAGTCCAAAAGTGGACTATGCTCGTTCTTACAGAATTAGCTTTAT
>JAISVN010000114.1 GCA_031271555.1 Candidatus Methanoplasma sp. | reverse complement strand
GCATATCGTTGCTTGCCATAGCTCTGTAGAGCTCTACGGCGGAGAAGCTTGTTCCGCCCATGCCGGCTATGTCCATCCCCAATATGCCTGTGCCCTTGAGTTTGGATGCAACCTCCTTTGAGATCCCGGCCCCTGTCTCCTTGACCATTATCGGATATTCTCTTGCAAGGTCCCTTATGGCATCGAAACACCCTTTTGCATTCGTATCTCCCTCGGGCTGAATGACCTCCTGAAGGAAGTTAAGGTGTATCGCGACCACGTCGGCATCGATAAGGTCCCTGGCCTTTCCGATGTCCTCTTTGGAAAAGCGGTCCTTGCTGTGCTGCGGGACGAGCTGCGGAGCTCCGACATTACCTATCACGAGAGGTATGTCGTATTCCTTGACTACGGAGTAACTGTCAGGGTCTATGCCGGCGACCCCTGCTCTTTCGCTGCCTATGCCCATCCCTATGCCGAGTTCGGAGCATGCTATCGCGATGTTCTCGTTGATCTTCTTGGCACCGGAGAATCCGCCGGTTATGGCCGTGACTATGAAAGGGAAACTGAGTTTTTTCCCAAGGACCTCTGCCGACATGTCTATCTCGTCGGCGTTCACCTCCGGAAGCGCATTGTGTATCAGTTTGATATCATCCCAGTAGCTGTATCCAGGTTCTATCCTTTCGTTAAGGCAGATGTCGATGTGATCCGCTTTTCTTTCTTTGATGGGGGTCATTGGAGTCCTCCTCTGGCTGTTGTGGAGATGACGCTCTCCCCCTTTAATAGTGAGTATAATCTTCCGGGGACAGAGCCGTTGACGAGCACGCAATCCCTTTCAGGCGTTGTCATCCTCAGCATCGCTTCCATTTTCGACTTCACTCCTCCGGTCACGTCATCCGCGGCGCTGTCGCCCGAGACCTCCTCAAGAAGTTCTGATGTGACCTCCTTCAGGAGCTTTGCATCGGGATTGGTCTTCGGGTCTTTGTCATAGAGGCCGTCTATGTCCGATACGAAAATGACCTTCTTCGGAGAGTACAGTTTGCAAAGGACCTCCATGATCTGATCGCCGGAGCATATTCCGAACCCTTTGCTGCGGTCGAAGACGACGTCTCCGAACATCACAGGCATTATCCCGACATGGGATGCAGACATGAGGACCTCCGGGTCGTCGACAATGAGCTTTCCGCCATCCATCATGAAACACGATCCGGGAGGTATCGACAGCGCAGGTATTCCCGCTTTCAGCAGTTCGTCTATCACCATCAGGCTGAGTTCTCTGACATCGTATTGTACCTTCGCGACGGCCGGAACCTGTCCGAAATCCGCAAGTCCGTTCTGAAGCGAGTATTCTTTCGCAAGGACGTGTCCGAAAGAACCTGCGCCGTGCACGATCAGTACGCTTTCTCCGGAGCTTCTTATCTCGTTGCACAGCCGCGATACGATGTCGCGGTTGAAGGTTCTGTACTGGGTCTTGTCCGTGATAACGCTTCCGCCCAGCTTGATCAATATCATCGCAGAATGATTGCTGAGGTTATTTTAATAGTTATCAATGCAATGGCACTTGTAAAGCCTCAGGCCCGCTCAGAATTTTACGAACGCATCCATTGCTCTGTCCCCGAGGCGGACGGAGTTTCTTACCTGTGAGAAGATGTATGGTATGAGGTTCATCCCTGAGATCCGCTCTGAGGACGGCCGCCGCCGAATATCCGTCCCATATGATACTCAATTTTTTGTAGATGTTCTAGATATTTTAGTTACCGCTACAATATCTTATTGCAAATTACGTTTCAGTAAGTATGTACACACGTACATATTTATGCTATATAAGGAAACATTTAACTAATTTTCGATACATTATTATACAATACGACATGAATCTACGACATTTCATATTCATTTCAATTTTGACGATCGTCATGTTCGCAACCCCGGCGTCTGCTATAGTCGTATCTCCGCCGTCGGAAGCCAGAAGCGAATTCATGTCATACTACGACCAGCTGAGTGTGAACGGTAAAGCGATGTACGATGCGATGGAAGGTGCGGATGCGGAAACGACCACGATCACCGTGGACCTTCCGATGGAACTGAGAGTAGCAGAATATGATCAGAAGTATGCAAAAGCGATAATGAAAAAAACTTTCGATGCCGCCCTCACAGCCATGCAGCTCAGTTCCCCGTTAGCCTATTGGGGATGGGATCCGAGCGCCGTTAAATGGGATATGAACACAAGGATGAAAGGCGATATCGCGGTCATTTCATCGGTGACCCTTCAGATCAGCTTGAGTATATACAGAGAGGCCGGCGAATTCCCGGGTGTGAAGAAGATGCTGGACGATCTCAACGATGCGGTCGGAATATTCAAAACAAACAGCACCATGATAAGAGACAAGGTGAGAGACATCAACAACTACCTTGTAGACATGGTTACATACGACCCGAACTGCATGACCATTGACAGGAGCATATACAGCCACGATGCCTACGGCGCATTGGTGGACCCCGATCACCATGCCGTGTGCGACGGATACGCAAAGGCGTTCCTGCTCCTGTGCCAAAAAGAAGGCATAAAATGCGTGGTGGTATTGGGGACCGGACTTGCCACCTATGAGAACCATGCGTGGAACTATGTCAAACTTGACAACAATAAATGGTATGCGGTGGACGTAACGTGGAATGACAGGACCAACAATGCCTACTTCCTGCTGGGAGGGGACGAATTCTTCAAAACGCATCAACAGGGCGTATTCCTCGAAAGTTCGATCATGCCGTATACGTTCTTCAGTCCGCCGTTAAGCAGGACGTCTTATGATTACGATCAGGAATGGCACATAAAATACGCATGGCTGTTTGCAGCGGGCGTAGGCGCGGCATTGATACTGATATTGTGCAGAAACAAGCTGTCTTTCATAATTCACAGACGCAGCAAGTGACAAAAGACCTCAACAGCGTCAAGTTTCCTGATTGATGAGGTTAGATTCGATCAGGATCGCCGGCCCGCATTTTCGGGTAGTCATCGCCACATGACCCTATCGACGATCCTGCTAGATATTGCGTATGGGCAGGAAAGACCCGAGGCCTATGCACAGCCATGATGTTCAGCTTTTTCAGACCGCGCCTGTCGTTCTTTTTAAAGAACCGTGCAACTGTGTTTCTATATGTTTAGCTCAAATAAACTAGTAATTATTATTTCGTTGTACAATTAAACTATATATTTTATATTATTCCGTATAAATATCTATTAAAACAGTTATATTCCACTCATTTGCTGTTTTTTTGAGCATAGTTTAATATACTCCTCAAGACACTTGTTATTCGAACCAACACCAGGGGAGTAAGACAAGCGTATGCTGAAAAGAGACAGAAGATTTCGTAAGATCCTAGCGCGGCATATTCCTTCATCCCGTTTAGCAGGTATCCTGTCTCCGGAGGCAAT
>JAISVN010000108.1 GCA_031271555.1 Candidatus Methanoplasma sp. | reverse complement strand
GGTGTCGGCGTGTTTTCCGACCTCCCTCCTGAATGACGGAAGGTATGCGGTGTAAAGTACCGGCAGCTGCCCCCTGTCGAATATCTCGTCCATGAACAGATTCGTTATCGGCACCTCTGCCGTGGGATTGAGGAACATCTCGTCCTTTTCCATGTAATACATGTCTTCCTTCAGATTGGGGTACTGCCCCGTTCCGGTGAGGGCGGTCTTGTTGACGACTACCGGCGGGAACACTTCTGTGTATCCCTGTTCAGCATGCATGTCCAGGAAATAGTTGATCAGAGCGCGCTCAAGACGCGCGCCGTCCCCTTTGAGGCAGTAGAAACCGCTGCCTGCAACCTTGACGCCTCTTTCAAAATCTATTATATCGAGATCCTCGGCGATCTCCCAGTGCTGCTTGGGTGTGAAATCGAACTTTCTCCTCTCTCCATGCTCGTAGACAACAACGTTCTCGGAGCTGTCCTTCCCTATCGGGACGGTCGAGTGCGGAACATTCGGTATGTTGAGGATGCAGTCTTCCCTTACTGAATCAAGCTCCTCCATCCTGGCATCGTTGCTTTTTATTTTTTCGGAAACGCTGCGCATCTCGGCGATCTTGGACTCTTTTTCATCGCCCTTGCCCATTTTGGATATCTGAAGGGAGACATCGTTCCTGAGTTTCCTTAGCCGGTTGTTCTCGTCCGTCAGAGACCTCCATTCCGAGTCCGCGGAAAGGAATCTGTCCAGTATATCCGTGTCTTTGTTCCTGTTCACGAGCATCTGCCTTATCATGTCGGGCTGCGTCCTGATGACGTTCACATCCAGCATTGTCATCCCTCTCAGAATTTCTTTTGGCTGAGCGAGGTCCATGTGCGTTTGTCTGTAAGCACTGCGACGCCTCCCCTGACATCCACAATGACGGAGTTCGTGGATGATGCCAATTCTTCGGCGATGCTTTTCGGATCGCCGTCTACGGTATTCAGTATCTTGACCTTAATCAATCTGGCATTTTTGAGCTGGGCTGTTATCTCGTTCAACAGCCCCTCATCGATGCCGTCCTTTCCCACATGGACCGTGGGGCCGAGGTCGTTTGCACGCCTCATCAGTTCTTTCCTTGCATCTTTCTCCGTCATTTCTGTCTCTCCTTCAAATATGGTTTTCTTTTCAGACCGCCGCAGTGCCGGCACCGGGTCACTATCTTTCCGCCTGTAAGCCTCACCGTGCAGTTCATGCCGGGGATGAGTGGCATCATGCATTCTTTGCAGTACCTGAAATCCTCAGGCATCTTCACATTGACCTTCATCCCTATCTTCCGCGCCAGGGAAACATATCTTGCCGCAAGGTCCTCTCTCCCTTCTGCCAAAGCGTTCTTTGACAGTTTGGTCAGCACCGATATGCGCTCTTCGCCTATGTTGGCCACCGCATTCTTGGAGATGCGCCTTTTTGACATGTTTCCTTATGCGGAGTTAAGATACGGATATAAAGACTATTTGTTATCTTATGTATATTCAGAAAACCAAAGGCCATCGTCGGCGCATCCTGTTTTCCGGTCAGGAAGGCTCGTTTTCAGCCGCGAACGTCATTCTGAGGACTGGACGGCACAGATACCATGGAAAGTGTTATATGTGCTATGCTATTGGGTGGTAATAATAAGAGTAATAGCGCAGTAAGAGTCTTTAAATAGAAATTCGAGATTGTCGCACTACTACACGCACAGGTGGCGCAAATGGTAAGAAAGCCCGCATCGATGTACAGAAGGATCACAGGACAGGCATATACACGCCGCGAATACATGGGAGGAGTTCCCGCAAGCAGGTTGACCCAGTTCGACATGGGAAACACAAGTGAAGAATTCCCCATAGTCCTCACGCTGAAAGTGAAGAATCGCGTACAGATCAGACACACAGCACTCGAGGCCGGCCGTATCGCAGCCAACAAGATGCTCTCTGGTCAGGCGGGATCTGCAAACTACCACCTCAAGGTAAGGGCTTACCCTCACTGCGTTCTCAGGGAGAACAAACTCGCCACAGGCGCAGGTGCAGACCGTGTTTCAAGCGGAATGCGTAACGGCTTCGGAAAGACCGTCGGTACCGCAGCAAGGCTTGAGCGCGACCAGGCAGTTCTTACCGTCGGAGTTACAGCGGAGAAGGCAAGCGTTGCCAAGACCGCACTCTGGAAAGCATCTATGAAGTTCCCGTCCCCATGTTACGTTGACATTGAGAAAGGACAGGAACTGATGAAGTAAATGTTCAATCTGGATCTGAACGCGGCAGCCTCTTGGATCAAGAAGAGAGGCTACGGCACCGTTGCGATCCAGTTGCCTGAGGGCCTTAAGATGGATGCCCTCAGGATATCCGATTTTTTATCAAGTTCTTCTGATGCCGACATAATCGTTCTCGGCGACCCGTGCTACGGCGCATGCGACCTTTTTACGGATTACAGAAGATACGCCGATGCGCTGATACACTTCGGGCACTCTCCCATACACCCTCAGGAGAATGACGAGGACATCTTCTTCGTTGAGGTAAGGGTCAACCCAGATATCGGCGGATATATCAGGGAACTCTCGGACAAGCTTCCGAAAAAGGTCGGGATCCTGGCAACTGTCCAGTATGTCGGATTGATAACCGCAGCGAAGGCGACCCTTGAGGAGATGGGGAAGGAGGTATTCATCGGCAGAGGGGACGGCAGGATATTCCATCCCGGACAGGTCCTCGGATGCAATTTCACTTCCGCCATGTCAGTTCAGGACAAGGTCGATGCCTTCCTATATCTCGGAGAGGGTGATTTTCATCCTCTTGCAGCGGCCTTCGGCGTAAGCAAGCCCATGACCGTACTGAATCCGATAACCGGAGAGGTCAGGTCGGTGGATGAGGCCAAAGAGAGGATGCTCAGAAAGAGATTCGCCGCCATTGAATCGGCAAAGAGCGCAGAAAGCTTCCTGGTGATTGTCTGCACGAAATCCGGACAGGACAGGTCCACGTCCGCCGATATGTTGATAAAAAGGATAGAAGAACTCGGAAAGAAAGCATACAGGCTCGTGATGAACGAGATAGGCCCGGATGCCCTTCTGCCTTACAGAGTGGATGCCTACATAAACACTGCCTGTCCCAGAATAGCGATGGACGATTCCGCAAGATATCAGAAACCGATGTTGACGGTCACAGAGGCGGAGATAGCTCTGGGACTCAGAGAATGGGAAAAGTATGAATTCGACGCAATCACAAATCCTTAATATGCTTGATATAATGGTCGTCTAATGTTCACAGTAAAGGATCTTCTGCAGACAGACCTTCCGGATGTACGCGTAGGCATCGGCCGCGGTACCGACTCAAAACACGTTGAGAACAGCGTCCATGCTCTCAACGTGAAGACGGTGAAGATCTACGACGATCCTGAACTGCTTGTGGACGATCTGTTCTCCGGCAGGATAGATGCCGCGGTCAGAGGTGATATGCCGTCCTCGGAGCTTCTTCGCATTCTGAAAGAGAAGGCCGGAGTGAAGGAACTTGAGAGACTTGTAATAATGGAGCCGAAAAGAGGCCGCACGTTCTTCATGGCCCCGGTAGGCATAGATGAAGGCTGGACCATTGAGGAGAAACACAACATCGTCGTCAAAGCGCTGCCTCTCATGAAAAAGATGGGCGCAGGTACGAAGATCGCCGTCATGTCCGGAGGCAGGAAAGAGGACAAAGGCAGGAACGATACCGTCGACAGGACAATAGAGGATGCCGAAAAGCTCGTGTCCGTTCTCAGGAAAGAAGGATATGACGCATACGATGCGGAGATACTTATCGAAGATGCTGTAGAGGAAGCAGACCTGATAATCGCACCGGACGGCATAACAGGCAATCTGATCTTCCGAACTCTGCATTTCATAGGTGATGCCGTGGCGCTCGGAGCCCCGGTACTCAACATAGACAAAGTGTTCGTGGACACATCCAGGGTAAAGACCGATTATATGGATTCAATAATACTTGCCATGAAACTCGCGGAGGGAAAGAGATGATACTGGAGATCGATGGTGGACACACCGGAATAAGGTTCTCGTCATGCCATTTCATACCGATGCACGAGAAGTGCTCCAGACTCCACGGCCACAGCTACATAGTCAGGATGAGGCTGGAAGGAGAACTCGATGAGGATGGCATGGTAATGGACTTCGTTGTGCTGAAGAAGAAACTGAGATCCATGATCGACGAGATGGACCACAAGGTCCTGCTGCCTGCGAAGTCAAAGATAGTCAAGATCGAGGAGAAAGACGGCTCCGTCGAAGTAACATCCTGCAGCAAGAGATACGTTTTCCCTGCGGAGGACGTCATGATGCTGGATGTCTCGACGACCACCGCAGAAGAGATGGCCAGGATGATGACCGAGAAGATGGCCGAAGATCTGGATTTCCCCAAGACCGTTAGAAGTCTGTCCATGGGGCTCGACGAAGAGCGCGGGCAGACGGCATGGTACACAAAGGTGCTGTGATGCCAAAGGCGGTTGTACTGCTCTCCGGCGGACTGGACTCGACGGTGACGTTGGCGGTCGCAGTCAGCGAAGGCATGGAGGTATCTGCGATAAGTTTCAGGTACGGGCAGAGGCACTCCAGAGAACTGGAGTCCGCAGAAGCGGTCTGCAGACATTACGGTATAGACCACAAGATAATCGACATGGACCTTTCCTCCTTCAGATCCGCGCTGACGAATGAGGATCTTAAAGTGCCATCATCACGGAAAGGGAATCTGGATGAGGAGATACCGATAACGTACGTTCCGGCAAGGAACATAATATTCCTGAGCATAGCCGCAGGACTATGCGAATCCATCGATGCTGAGGCGATATACATAGGGGCGAACGCAGTGGATTATTCAGGTTATCCCGACTGCCGCCCGGATTTCTTCGCATCTTTCAGAGATATGCTGGCCAAGGGGACCAAGGCAGGGGTCGAAGGCAGAGCCATCGAGATAAAGACGCCGATAATCGATATGACCAAAGCAGACATAGTGAGAAAGGGGAAGGAATTGAATGCCCCTCTGGGTCTGACCTGGTCATGCTATGAAGGCGGAGAGGCGGCATGCGGCACATGCGACTCGTGCCGGCTCAGACTGAAAGGTTTCAAAGAAGCAGGATATGATGATGAAATAAGGTACAGGTGAGAAGATGAAGATATGCGAATATTTCAGGTCGATACAGGGAGAAGGTCTGATGATCGGTGTACCCACATATTTCATAAGGACGGCAGGCTGCAACCTGAGGTGCGAATGGTGTGATACGACATATGCACAGGAAGGAGGCATAGATGCGGCCATCGATGAGATAATGGAGATGGTGGACGACACAGAGAATGTCTGCATCACAGGCGGAGAGCCGCTTCTTCAGAAGGATCTGCCGGAACTTTTAGACAGGCTTCTAGATAAGAATAAAAAGGTCGTCATAGAAACGAACGGTTCCATGGATATATCGTGGATACCGAAAGACGAGAGGGTGCTCGTAAGCCTGGATATAAAATGCCCTTCCTCAGGAATGTCCGAGAAGAACAGGCTTTCGAATCTGGAACATATGGGAAAGAAGGACCAGCTGAAGTTCATAATAGGCGACCGCATAGATCTTGCATACGCCATCCGTTTCCTGAGGGAGAATCCCGTTGATACGAATGTGATATTCTCGCCGGTGGGCGGAATGGACCTTCTGCCCATAGCCGAAGAGGTTGTTCAAAGGAAGCTGAACGTCAGGGTCCTGCCGCAGCTTCACAAGATAATATGGGGAGACAAAAGGTCGGTCTGACCCCTTTTCATTTCGTTTTTAATGATCTTTTTCCTTTTATGCCGTATCAATGACGGTTATTCATGATTTCATCCGCCTTAATGAACATTAAACATGTCTGATTCAATATTGGATATTAAATCGGACAAAAACTGGCATGTACATAAAGAGACACATGGAGGGTGCAGAGAAGATATCAAAGCACTCAGGTTAATAGATAAATTCGGAAAAAGAGGGCCCGGCGGTATAGTATGTTCGTATGACAGCCTTCTCTCGCTAGACGACAGCAATAAGATAATGCCGATAGGGATGAACTGAGATCCAGCTCATCTCCGTTGGGCTCAGATATGCAATGCGTTTGGCAGAGGTCAATCCGCGAACTTACTTCTGCGTTCGTATCTTCTTTTGAAGTCGTTTACG
>JAISVN010000027.1 GCA_031271555.1 Candidatus Methanoplasma sp. | reverse complement strand
TTGTCGACAAGGGTTATCTTGTCCTCCCCTCTATCTTTGGCATATTTGAAAGCATAGTCTGCGAACCTTTCTATCCCTTTCTTTGAAAGCAGTCCGATCTCGAATGCGAATTCACCATTGTTCGACGATTCGGTCCTGAGGTCGATCATGAGGTCGTACAGCTCCCTTTTTACATCGACCCGCGCATGCTTGTTTTTCCCGCTGAAAGTCCCTCCTGCGCCCATGTAGAAGTCTTCCGTGTTCTCTCTCAGGAAGTGGATGTCGAACGGCACTTCCCTTTTCAACGGCACCAAGGGGAACCATGATGTGACCGGCCTGAGATTTATGTATTGGTCGAAGACCGCTCTCATTTTGAGCAGTATGCCCTGCTCCAGCACTCCCGGCTTGACCCTCGGGTCGCCAATCGCACCGAAATAGATAGCATCCTTTTTACGGAGGTCATCCACATCCTCGTCGGTGAGGAGTTTGCCGCTCTTGAGGTACCTTTCCGATCCTATGTCGAAGAGTTCTCCGTCATAGTCAAAGGATGATATCTCGCTCACGGCGTCAAGGACGCTCATGCCTACATCGATGACCTCTTTACCGATGCCGTCGCCGGGTATTATTGCAAGGTGTTTCACAGTTTTCCCTCCTTGATCACATTGACCAATCCGCCGCATTCTATCAGCTGGGTGATGAACGGAGGATGTTTGGGGAAATTGAATTCTTTTCCTGTGCTCAGGTTCTTGACCTTTCCGCTTTCGGTATCGACAGCTATGACGTCCTCTTCTTTGGCATCGGTCTTGCACTCTATCAGCAGCAGTCCGATGTTCATCGAATTGCGGTAGAATATGCGCGCGAAGGACTCAGCCACTATGCACGAGAATCCGGCTTGTATCAGGGATAAGGGGGCGTGTTCTCTGGAAGATCCGCATCCGAAGTTCTTTCCCGCCACGAGTATGTCGCCCTTCTTTATCTCCTGTGCGATACCGGGCCTGACCTTCTCGAATATGAAATCGTTGAGGTGCGTCAGGTTCGCCGATACCAGGCGTTCAGCCGGTATTATCTGATCGGTGTCGACGTTGTCTTCAAATCTCCAGACCTTTCCTTTCATTTCGGCCATACTTATTCCTCCAGTTGTTCGGGGGTGATTATTCTGCCCGCGATCGCGGATGCGGCCACCACCTCAGGCCCTGCCAGATATACCTCTGAATCCTTGTCGCCCATTCTTCCTATGAAGTTCCTGTTGGTGGAAGAGACAGCCTTCTCTCCGGATGCCAGTATCCCCATGTATCCGCCCAGACATGCGCCGCATGTCGGGCCGGAGATGAATGCGCCCGCATCCAGGAATATCTGCATCAGGCCTTCGTCCAGCATCTGCCTGTACACCCTCTGGGAGGCCGGAACTACCAGGAACCTTACGTCAGGGTGCACTTTCTTCCCCTTCACAATACCTGCCGCAACGCGCATATCCTCTATGCGGCCGTTCGTGCAGGATCCCAGATATGCCTGGTCTATCTTCACGTTCGTATCCTTTACGACACGGCCGTTGCTGGGAAGATGAGGGAACGCTACCATGGACTCGATCTTCGACAGGTCGTACCTCAGGGTCATGCTGTATTCCGCATCGGGATCGGCAGATACAGGCGTATATTCCCCTTTGGCGGTGTCCTTTATGTATTCTAAGGTCAGATCATCGCAAGGGAATATACCGGCCTTTCCGCCAGCCTCTATGGCCATATTGGAAACTGCCAGCCTGTCGGAGACGCTCATGTTGCCCACGCCTTCGCCGTGGAACTCGAATGCTTGGTAGTTCGCTCCGTCGACGCCTATGTCGGTGATGATCTTGATGATCAGGTCCTTTCCGCCTATGTTCTTCCTGAACTTGCCGGTGAGCTCGACCTTTATGGTCTCCGGTACTTTGAACCACAGTTTCCCTGTTGCGAATGCGACCGCGGCCTCGGTAGAACCTATACCTGTGGACAATGCATTTATGCCGCCGTACGTGCAGGTGTGGGAGTCTGCGCCGACTATGAGTCTTCCAGGAGCAGCGAAACCCTCCTCTATCATGACCTGATGGCATACTCCTCCTTTTCCGACCTCGAAATAGTTGCCTATCTCATGTTTCTTGGCGAACACCCTCATTTCCTTGGCCTGCTCTGCCGAGGCGACATCTTTGTTCGGAACGTAATGGTCTGGTATCAGGACCATTCTTTCCCTGAATATCTTCTCTGAACCGATCTTCTCGTATTCTCTGAATGCGATCGGTCCCGTGACATCGTTGACCATTACATAGTCAACGTCAGCGACAACTATCTGCCCTGCTTTGGCATCCGTTCCTGATTTCTTCGAGAGTATCTTCTCTGCGATTGTTTTTCCCATTATGCATTCCTCTGTCTTGCGAAGTCTCTGTTTATTGCCGCCATCATCGCATCCACGGATGTCTCCACGATATCCAGACCTACCGCTTTGCCTACGGACAGGGCGCCGTCGTTCTGCACGTTCTTGACCATTACGGTCACTTCACAGATCGAGTCGCTCTTCCCAGTTATTGCGCTCAGTTTGTATTCTTCCATGGTTATGTTCTCGTTGATAGCTTTCCTTATGGCGTTTATGGCGGCATCCACCGGCCCCACGCCGGTATCCGCTGCGGTCCTTTTGTCATCTTCGCCGATCTTGACAGTGACTACTGCAGTGGAGGTCGTGTTCTTTCCGGTCAGGACGGTCAGTTCGTCCAAGGAGACGGTCTTTGTCTTTGTGCCTTTTTTCCATATTATGTTGTCCACTATGGCCAACAGTTCGGCGTCATCGATCATTTTGCCGCCTATTGCGATCTTTTTGATGGTCGACAGCAATTCGGGCATCTGATCGGCGGGGAATTCTACGCCCAGCTCATCCAGCCTTCCCTGTATGGAGTGC
>JAISVN010000137.1 GCA_031271555.1 Candidatus Methanoplasma sp. | reverse complement strand
GGGATCGTCCCCACACTCAGAGCGCTGCGCACGAACCCTCTGAACCGTGATAATCTAAAGGCAGCTATCGGCGAACAACCCAAAGTTACTCCCGAGAGGGTCATATCGCTTGCAAAGATGCAAAAAGAAAAACTCGTCAGATACGGACTTGATACAAGAGATTGTCATACCATGTGCATAGAATGCGCATGCTGCGACCTTGTGCCGTTCAGGGACCTTTGATCCTTTTTTCAAGATATTCTCGAAGTTCGCATGCTTTGCATCTTGCCCCTAGAGTCGGTTCTCCGCACTGGCACATGTGAAGGTTTGACGGCTGGACGTTCTCTGCAAGCATCGGCCTCAGAGTGTCGTAGGATGACAGGATGCTGAACTTCGAGCCCGGCGATCTGTCCTCCAGCTGATCCACGATGTCCCTGTACTGATTCCTCAGAGCCTCCATGTAATATGGGCATTCTCCATCCCAGAACGGTATTCCTGATACCATGGCATAAAGAAGCGACTCTTTTTCGGGTATGAGCCTCAAAGGAAGGAACCTGGGTATCAGCCCCGGCTGCACCTTCTTGTGCGGACCGAGTCTTGCTAGACGCTCTACGTCCCCCCTTACGAAATTCATCATTATGGATTGCGCCATATCATCTAGGTTATGGCCGGTCGCAAGATACTTCGCACCGACCGTTCTTGCCTCATCGTTCATGAGCTTTCTCCTGAACACGCCGCAGTATGTGCATGGACTGCTTTCACCGGTTACTTCTGAGATCTTGTCCATCTCCAGACCAATTTCCGAGAATGATCTTATGCGGAGAGGGATATTCCTTTCCGAACAAAACTTCTTCACGATATCCAGACTTGGCGGTCTGTATCCTTTTATCCCTTCATCGATAGATATTGCGCAGAGCGATATGCCATTACGCTCACTGAACACGGAATCCAGGATATGCAGCGTGACCATGCTGTCCTTCCCTCCGGATACTGCCACTGCGATTGTATCTCCTGAATGGACGTTGATCTGTTTCCGTATCTCTTTCTTGACTCTTTTTTCAACATAAGACTTGAAATGTTCATCGCATAGATGCGACCCATTGTAACGTATCAGAGTGACCGCATCGCGGGAGCAGAGATCGCACTTCATTGTATCAGAACCCGCATTCGTTGTTCGATGTCGGAGAATCAAGAAGATTCTCCAGTTTCCTTGCCAACTCCTTAGGCGGGATGTTGGGTATCGAGATGTACGTCACCCTTCCGCCTTCGGCCTCGCTTTTCACAACGGTATCCAAGATGTTCATCTTTTCCATATCCTGAACATAGGTCCAGAACTGAGTGTGCTTTCTGGCCGTCTGACCGTATTCCTCGCACACTACCGCATACGTCTTTTCGGCCCTGGTTATGCTGATATACGTGTCGCTTTTTATTGCACGGGCTATCGATAACAGCGCCAGCTTCCGTTTGAGATCAAGGCTCATGAGTTTATTCTCAGAGACATTGCTGTAGATCATTGCGTTTGCAGATCTTACATCGTCTGCGGTTATCGTGCCTCCTGCACTCCCCTCGGCTATGTTTGCGGCCTTTTCCAGCATCTCGATCACGAGACGTGCGTCGCCGTAATCTTTTCCTATATCTGCAAGAAGGCCCATGACGTCGTCATCCATTACTCCGGACACCAGAGCCTCTTCGGCCCTTGCCTTTACTATATCTTTGAGCTCATCTTTTGAATATCTGTCAAACTTTATCGTGTTTGCACGTTTGAAACTGGAAATAGAGGCATCATCCAGCATCTCAGAGATGTGTTCCTGAGATATCATTATCAACGATATCGATGAATTTCCGCGCATCTCATCTGTGAATCTGGACAGCTGATAGATCAGGTTCTTACTGCTGCTTTTGAGAAGTACATCCACTTCATCGAGGATTATCACGAAAGGCCTTGACCCGGACTCTATGTGCCTCTTCAGGGACCTGAGCATCTCGTCGGCAGAGAAGCCTCTGTCGGGGAAACCCGGATCGAAGTGCCGTATCAGCTGTATTATGACTCCGTGCTCGGTGTTCCTTATCCTGCAGTTTATGAACACATGGTCCATCTGTTTGCTGTTGCTGGCACAGTGTTTCGCCATGTTTTCGCAGAACCTTTTCGCCGTTACCGTCTTTCCCGTTCCCACGCTTCCGGTCAGGAATGCTGAGCACGGGATGCCGTCGGTCACCATGGGTCTGAAAAGGGTTTCCAGACGGTGCATCTGCTCTTCTCTGTGGACCAGTTTCTCCGGGACGTATTCGAAGGACAGTTTCCTGCCGTCCTTGATGATCGCAGAGGCTCGCTCGAACATCGTCAATTCCTGCTGAATCTCATGAATCCCGAACATCCGAAGACTTCGATCCCTTTCCTTTCCCAAACATCGCATATTCTGTTTATTCCGAGAGAGTCCGATGCCATATGTCCGGAGATTATCATATTGATGTTGTGTTTCTTCGCCTCTTCGAGGTGGCTTTCGGGGAAATGCATTCCCACTACCGTACCTACTCCTGCCGCCGCAAGCTTCTCGTATATCTCTTTGGGTCCGGATGTGCCGCCGGTCATCTTTGCGATTATCTTGCCGCAGCGGTTCTTCTTGCCGCCCGACATTATCTTCGGTGGGTCGTTGTACTTTGAGGCCTGCTGGAATTCCGGTTCTTTCATGAGTATATTGACAACATCCTCGAGATACTTCGGCTGCTCTTTTTCGAACAGGTCTTCCAGATAAAGCTGTACCATGTTGTCCGCGGGGGAATGTATGTTGAACATCGGCATGTTCAACAATCTTGCGGCATCCACCGACTGGTTGTAGTTCGAACCCATGACATTCCTGGACACTTCGTCCATTCTTGCTTTGATCAGTCCTTCGGTTATGTTGATCGGTATCCCCACATCGTGGAACATGTCCGTCTGCATCCACATGACCTCCGGGAAAGGCGTCTTCGATATCCCCACGGGATGGTGGGCTACAACTGCCGAGACTTTCTGGCCTTTCTCTTTCAGACGGTCTGCCAGCATGATCTCGCCGGTGCCTATGTCGATGCCCCACATGAATCTCTCGGCTTCCGTCTCCTTTGCGAGCTCTTCGCCCCAGGAAAGTCTCGAATCCGCATACGGGTTCCATAATCTTTCCTGATCGAAGTATTCCTTTTTCTCATCCGGAAGCTTCTCATACTCTTCTTTGGCATTCTTCAAGACAAGTTCGACCTCTTCCTTAGGCCTCGGGTCGTTCTTTATACCTGTCTCTATCGCCAGTTTATAGGCATCGTAGACCTTCATATGTTATTCCAAATGCCTGGAGCGTATAATTAACCTTGTCATCAGTTTGCAGGCCAAATTGCCCCTATTCACTGCATAACCGCTGAATGTGTGGGGTCATATCGCAGTTATAGGAAGCGCATAAACCCCGTCTTTTATCGGATACGGTTTCTCGGTCGGACATATTATGCAGGACGGACCTACCGCATAGTCTGAGTTCTCAAGCCTATTGAACGCTTTGACATCCGAAGGACCGTACGTCATTCCTGACTTACACTCTATAAGCGACAACGTCCCATTTTTTGCACGATCAGGTCTGTAATTTTTGGAGTTGCACTCCAATTTTAACATGAATTTTCTGTTTGTTGACCGTGTGGAACCACAATATAACTAAAAAACTGCAAATTGATCGAATAATCATTCCAGAACGACCGCCGGGACACAGTGCCGGACTTATAATGCAACACGTGCAGAAAACGTTTATCATCCACATACGCAATAGAGAATCGTTTCCCATGAATGAAATTTGGACCGAGAAATACAGACCTAAGACCCTCGACGAGGTGGTTGGCCATAAGCATATAACAGAGAGGCTGAAGGCTTACGTGGCATCAGGCAACATGCCGCACCTCCTGCTCT
>JAISVN010000150.1 GCA_031271555.1 Candidatus Methanoplasma sp. | reverse complement strand
CTATTCCGCCCGCTGCCCTGAAAGCGCTGTCAGGATCATTACCTGCTGCACCACCTAATCCGCCATTGGCACCGAACGCTTCTACGTAGTAGTACCCCGCATGATCAATTGTTATTGTGTCTGATGAAATTTTGATTATTGGCGTTTGAGGACTGAATGTCGCTGCACTCGATTCCTGAGCATCGTCCATGACGACGCTCATCGCACCGATAGTCAGCGATGCTACTATGAATACTGATAATAGAATACTATACTTATTTTTGATAGCGGTCATAATTGCTATATATTATACGGAACCCCCTAATATAATCTTCTCAGCAACGATTTCAGAGTGAGTGGGTCATGTATTTATACAGCTTGTTCAAACGAGTATTTAACCTATATAGTACTAAATAATTGAACGAAAAAGCGGAGAAATGGCGAGCGTTCGATACTGTGTTCAGTGCCTGGTGATCCGCTTTTTCCGAACGGCGAACCGAAGAGACGGTGCCGTTTAATTGAATTAAAAATGAAAAACGGATGGACGTTCGATGCTACGTTTAGTGCATGGTAAGCTGCCTTCGGAATTGCGGGAAAATCACTCTAACTGATTTTCCTTGCAATATTGTACGCTTATTTTTTTGAGAGGGTGGGGTTGAACCCCACCCTGCGTAGGAGGTGATCCATCTGCAGGTTCCCCTACAGATACCTTGTTACGACTTAACCTTCCTTGCTAAATCTCAGTTCGACAACCCTAATTAGAGGCAGCCTCACTGAAACCCAACTCGGATGGTTTGACGGGCGGTGTGTGCAAGGAGCAGGGGCATATTCACCGCGAGTTGTTGATTCGCGATTACTACGGAATCCAGCTTCATGAGGGTGAGTTACAACCCTCAATCCGAACTACGGACGGGTTTCGAGATTACCTTCACCTTTCGGTGTCGGAGCCCATTGTCCCGCCCTTTGTAGCGCGCGTGTAGCCCAGGAGATTCGGGGCATACTGACCTACCGTTGACCTCTCCTTCCTCTGACTTAGCGCCAGCGGTCCCAATAGTGTGCCTCCACCCCGGAGGGCAAAGTAGCAACTATTGGTGAGGGTCTCGTTCGTTATCTCACTTAAGAGAACGCCTTACGGTACGAACTGACGACGGCCATGCACCACCTCTCTGAAAATCTAGCAAAGTCATTAACCTGGCTTTCATGTAACAGTCTCCCCTGGTGAGTTTTCCGGTGTTGAATCCAATTAAACCGCACGCTCCTCCCGTTGCGGTGCTCCCCCGCCAATTCCTTTAAGTTTCATCCTTGCGGACGTACTCCCCAAGTAGCAGACTTAACAACTTCTCTCCGGCACTGAATGCCCCCGAAGGGCCTCCAACACCAAGTCTGCAGCGTTTACACCCTGGACTACCGGGGTATCTAATCCCGTTTGCGACCCAGGGCTTCGTCCCTCACCGTCGGATCCGTTCTAGCTAGACGCCTTCGCCACCGGTGGTCCTTCTAGGATTACAGGATTTTACCCCTACCCCAGAAGTACCTCTAGCCTCTCCCGGTCCCAAGTCTAGCAGTCTCCTCGGAATTCGGAAAGTTAAGCTTCCCGATTTACCCAAGGATTTACTAGACCGGCTACGAACGTTTTAGACTCAATAATATCGACCACCACTTGGGCTGCAGGTATTACCGCGGCGGCTGGCACCCGTCTTACCCAGCCCTTATTCCTTTAGTTATCTACGCTAAAGAAAAGCTAACACTAATGTGCTAGCACTAGGAATTCCCTCATCGGGGTTGCCCCCATTGTGAAGTTTTCGCGACTGCTGCGCCCCGTAGGGCCTGGATTCGTGTCTCAGAATCCAACTCTGGGCTCCCTCTCTCAAGGCCCATACCCGTCATAGGCTAGTAGGTACGTTACACCCACTACTACCTGATAGGCCGCAGACCGATCCTTAGGCGCCGGAACTTTGGGCCATGGGTCATTCCAGATCCCATGACCTATGGAGTATTATCCTCAATTTCCCGAGATTATCCTCCTCCTAAGGGCACGTTGTCCACGTGTTACTGAGCAGTCCGCCGAGTCCATAACGACTCTCGACTCGCATGTCTTAATCGAATTCCTATAGCGGTGGCCGCCGGCAGGATCAACCGGAGTCAAATCCTTGTGACATTATCACGTCTTTGGATGGATGAAAGAAACTGGCAGTTTACCATGTTTCACCGCTGCTCCGTCGGACGGCTCACTCAATCGAATGTCCGTCTAACGGAACATTCGTAGCATCGAACGTCAGAATTCAAGAGTTCACGCCTTCGGCGGAGATCTTGATTCTCCATCTTTTGCGGCCCAAACCGGGCCACGTATTCCCCCGTACTTCGGGGGAATATATAAGCTTTTTTACCTGAGGAAGTTCGCCTTCCCAGACAACGGGATTCAGTGTCAGAAACCACCCGACGAATCAGGCGCAATGGTTGAATTCCGCAGAATCTCGGATACATGACTGGTATTAAAGCTTTACTGTTTTGGCGGCAAATCTCCCGTTTCCGATCAGCTCTGTCCCTTGGAATGCTTGTACAAAGCCATCAATATTATCGCCACCAACAGGATCGCCAACAACCAAGCGTACTCCGCATAGCTGTCCTGCGGAGCCGAATCATAGGATGTCTTGCTTATCGGAGGGCTGTTGAACTTGTACGGTAGGAGCGATGCTTCCAGGAACACACCCTGCTGATGCGTGGTGAAGAACGCATCCCCGCCTATCAGGAAGTACGCATTGCCGCCGCTGTCGTTCCATGTCACATCTATGGCATACCAACTCCCGTTGTCGAGTTTGACGTAGTTCCACGCATGGTTGATGAAACTTGGAAGTCCCGTCCCAAACACCACCACGCATTCTATGCCCTCCTTCTGGCAAAGCAGAAGGAACGCCTTGGAATAACCGTCGCACACAGCATAGTGGTTGGGATCCACAAGCGCACCGTAGGCGTCGTGGGCGTACCTGCTCTCGTTCTCGGTCCCGAGATTCGGGTCGTACGTTATCAGGCCCGTGAGGTAATTGTTGATGTCCATTATCTTATCCCTGACGGATGTGCTGGCGGTAGAGAAACCCGCTATTGCCTCGTTGAGATCGTCCAGCATTTTCTGTATGCCTTGGAATTCGCCTGTCTCCGGATCTTTCGGGTAGCCTTCCAGATCTATTTCGAAGTATATCGAGGACACCGTCACGCTGTTGCCTTGGGTGACCATATCAGGAATATAGTTGATCGAGCTTGCGCCCCACCCCCAGTAGGAAAGCGGGGAACTCAGGCGGAGGGCGATGAAAGCCTCATCCACAGTGTCCCTGATCATGTTTCTGATCGTAGTCTCCGCACCTTCCTGCACGTCGGACCTTACGGTGATCTCCATCGGGAGGTTCACGGTTATGGGCGCTCCGTCCGCACTTGCATCCTTCAGTCTGTCGTAGATCTCTTTGCCGTTGGCATCGAGCTGGTCGTAGTACGATGTGAATTCCTCCGCCACCTCCGAATCTGCGGATGATACCGCCGCGAATGCCGGGGCCGAAAGGATTATTGCGAAAAGCAGGACCAACGATGCGTTGCGTAGACTGTTCATATGTGTTCAATTGTACCTATATCTATAATATATGTTAAATGCACCGATTGTGCGCCGTGTGCCGAAAACCTTTTTTGAGGTTAATATAAAAATTGTGAAAGAATCGCAGAGCATGATAACGTTTTTCAGTAAGAATAATAAAAAAAGAAATGCGGCGGGTGCCGCATCTGTTCCGCGTGTGGTTTAGATTAGTCTCTGCGCCTCCTTATGTAGACCGGCAACATGGCAAACAGCAGAGCTGCCGACATGACCGCTGCGATTATCCAACCTCTCATCGCTGACTCGGTCGTCCGACCCCGTCCCTGCCGCCGCCTGGCTCCCGCTTTGTCACAAGTTAGGGGCGAGAGCCTGTGTTCGTTTACGAACAATAGAACACGATTTCAAGTGTCCAAAGATTTAATAACGATATTTCTTATCGGAGCATTAAGTGGGGGTGGCCCAGCCTGGTAAGGCGATAGACTGCTAATCTATTGTCCGTATGGACCCGAGGGTTCGAATCCCTCCCTCCACGCCATACAACGGTAGCCAGATACCTCTTTTTTGAAAATCAATTTTTTCATGTTTTATAACAAATTTCTGTTTAGAAGAATATAAATCACACAAAAAACATTCTTTTATTACAGCATCTTACGAAAAAGATTCGCCACTGAGGGGACCGCAGGCGGCTCCCCCGAAGATGTTGTAGCATCTCGCGAAATATTCCGCCCCAGGTGAGAGGAATGCAGGCGGCCCTCCCGGAGATGCGCCCCCTTCATTTTGTTTTTAAGAGAAATGCAACCGTGAGGATCCGTTGAAAATTAATCAAAGGAGTCCAAACGGCAATACTATAATGTGACATTGTTTTATAAAAATTTATCATCATTTGAATATTCGGCAACGTCGATACCCGAATATCAATTTATGAGAAAATTAGGGGTTTGTAAGTGGTTTCGGAAGTAAACATTTTCATCGTCAGGATCTGTTCTTTTTCTTGGACTTTTCCTTTTGTTTGAGCTCGAGGATCCTATCCTGCTCTCCCTCATATGTTGCTATAGCGGAACCATGTGCGATATCGGCTATGGCCATCATGAAGTCGTATGGATCGTAATTGTTAGGATAGTCAAGCATGTTGTATATCTTGTTCTTGATCTCTTCCACTGCTTCAGGCGTTAGTTTTTTTGCCATATTCTTTTGATGCAGTATGGTGTCTATTTAATCTGAAATCTACAGTTATACTCCATATATGGGCATAAGAGCAAGAGTTCGCAGTTCTCAATTGTTTATTGAGTGAAGCTCTCTGATTGGGGAGTTCATGAGACAGGGGTCGAGGGTCTCCGGACAGAAGCGCAACAAAAAAAGGGTCCACTTCAGCACTGAAGCGAACGGATGAGGGATGTGATGGCCTCGGCCGTAATATTTTTCATCTTCACGGCAAGCTCTGCAATCTGCCGACCTGTGTCTGTAAGGAATGGATACTGTCCCGCCTTATGAGTTTTTGATTGTTCAACTCTTATCGAATCTGCATCGGTCAAAACATTAACACGTCTTCAGGTAGTTGGTCTTGATGCTTCTTCTACAATTTCGTAAAGTTCGCTTCTGAAGATTCCTGGATTATCAAATAAAACTACAAACACCGCATAAGAACGTGATACATCTACAAAAAGTTGCATTTTATTTCCTTAGCTCTGATTCATTGAGTTTTAGTTCTCTGCATTTTGTTTGGAAATCTCATAACGCACACGTCAGATAATCATGCTCATCGAAAAACTAGATGCTTTCTTCAATATCACGTAGCATAATGGCATGGCAATAAGACCGATCGGATAATTCACGGATACAGGGAACCACTAAGGTTTGGGCCCTTCATCATTCTTTTTCTGATTCATACATTTTTTTTCTCTTTTTAGTGTATTTTTAGATTATTTTTGTATAAGTATTACTTATGGCAGGATACGTAAAAGAGGGAAAACAGCACACGGCCGGCGGCTTGCGCCGATGCCGGCCGTGTGCCTGTTTTGTGTTGCCTTGTGGGCAACATGGGGATAGTGTCTGATAGTAGGTAGGTGGGAGGGCACAGAGAGAATTTGATATTTTATTTTGCGAGAAATAGCTAAAATTGAATTTATTTTTGTTGAATCTGGAAGGGTTCGAGTAGCGGTAACCTCACTCCACGCCACTTCAGCATTTTGGCAGACATCCGATCATTGGTTCGGTTCAACAGCAGACCAATTTGCTATCAATATGATAGTTATATAGTCACAATACATTCACTCTGCAATGGCGAATGGAACCTTGGGTATCATCGGCTGCCCCATCCTAGAGGATGAGATCATATATTCTATTTATACAGATAAAGAAGAGAAACGGATCTATCTCATCGATACGCCGCCGGCGCACACCCTGAGGGAGAAACTGAGACTCAAAGGCATCCCTTTCGAACTCATTGACGAGTGGGAGTTCAGCAACGGCTACTCGGACGCTATGATGAAAAGCGGATTCAACGTGGTCATCCTGATGAACAAACTCGGGCTGCACTCGCAACCCGCTGTCCTCCGACAGTTCCTGGAGGACCAGCTGAGGCAGTACCATGCGCGCTTCGATTCGATCGCATTGTATTACGGCATGTGCGGCAATGCGGGGTGGGATGTGTCCGAATGGGCTTCGAAAACGCTCGGCAGCCGGGTCTTCGTGTTCCGCGACAAGAACAACGACGTATGCGATGACTGCATAGGCGTGGCCGTGGGAGGACACTCCAGATACTGCGACTTCGTCAGGAAGTATGCGGGGATGTTCTTTGTGACGCCGGCGATAGCCGAGAACTGGACCGAATTCTCCAAAGAGCTTGATATGTGCAAGGGATTCGAGATCATGGACATATTCACCGTAAAGGAGGTCTTCGAGGTCTACGGTTACAAGAACGCGGTGAAGATCGATACCGGCATAGGGATAACGGGAGAGGATTTCGACAGAGGATGCCTGAGCCTATCCGAGGAGACGGGGCTGGAGCTCATCACGGCGGAGCCGGGATCCGCCGATCTGTATCCTCTCGAAAGGATATACCGCGACGCCAAAGGTGCCCTGAATCAAGGATCGTGACCCTCGGAACACCGTGCGGCCCATCGGGGAGAAGTGAACCATTATCTATTCTGCAAAGCATTTGAACGGCCATGAAGTTCCTTGTCGTTTCTGACATCCACGGCAACAAGACCGTTACTGATTGGATCAATGCTATCGCTGAAGAGGAGGACGTCGACTTCGTTCTGGTGCTGGGGGACATCACGGACCTGGGCTCCGATGACATCGTGAAAGAGATACTCGGACCGATAGAGAGGGATGTGTACGCCATACCCGGCAACTGCGACCCGCTTTCCGCTCCGGAAGCGATCTCCGAGGTAGCGATAGACATGCACGGAAAGACCGCAGACATCGACGGATTCCGCATAGCCGGACTGGGAGGTTCGAATCCTACCATCTTCAACACCCCTTTCGAACTCGAAGAGGATGTCATCTACAAAATGCTCAGGCCGATATCGAAGGAAGGCATGATCCTTATGGTCCACGTCCCTGCGTACGGAATAAACGACATGATACCCTCCGGGCTGAACGTCGGCAGCAAATCCGTTCTGAAGATCGTGAAGGAGTTCAGGCCGATACTTGTGCTCAGCGGGCATGTCCACGAGGATTACGGCATAGAGCACGTTGACGAGACGACGTTCGTGAACCCCGGGCCGGCGAAGGACGGGATGTACGCTTTGGTCGAGATAGACAACGGCGCCGTCGCGGCGCGGCTCTTCACCGTGTCCGGATGAGATGCAGGTGTTGATGAGCCGTCATTCCTTATGATACTCAATGCGACCGGAGGTGGTGCACTCAGATTCTGGAGCTGTTCTCTCAACAAAAGGAATATCATACGATGGAATCGATGATACTCTGACAGTTTTCTCTGAATGACGGAATGTCCGTTAGCACGGTGGATCTTAACCTCAATATGTTCACATCCATGTAGTTGTGAACGACAAAATCCCTCATTTTTGCCGCAGCACCCCAGTCGATGTTAGAGTGTTCAGCGGTCAATGACTTCGAAAGACGTTTTACGTATTCTCCAATCTGTATCAAGGAGAAGATACACCCATATTGGAGTGATATTTTGTAGAAATCCTCCTCATCAGAACCGTGCAATCTTATCAATTCATCGATATCATCACAGAACCCGATGATGATCTTCAGATATTCTGCATCACGTTTCGAAGACTGCTCTGCGGTCATGCATCACTTCCTCCATGAACGAAGGTCTTCTGGGGAGATCATCTTCACAAACAATATCCACATTTTTCTCCAGAGCTATCTCCAGATCGTTGAGTAGTGACCCCAGGTCCATAAGTGTATATTCATCTGGAACGGCGACACAGAAATCGAAGTCGCTTTCGCAGTCCTCCTCGCCTCTGGCCCTTGAGCCAAAAAGGTACATACTGAGGACGCCGTGTTTCTTTGCGATGGGTGCAACTATTCTGAAGATGTCCTCAAAAGTGAGTTCTCGATTCCCGCTGGTTGCGCCCATGATATCTTTATCATCAAAATGACCTATAATGGTTGCTGTCTTGTAAAGTATCCCAATATCATATCCAATACAGAAAGGGTCGGAGCTCTTAACGAGTCTAGGCGTTCACGAAGTCCCCTGAACTAACAAATGCATAATTTGAAAAAAAGGTTTATATACAGAACCGTAATTGGCAGACCGATAATAATGGCACTTTGGCAGGGAAAATCAAAGAAGAAGCCCACGGGAGGCAGACTGGTCTCCAGCAGGGGCAAGAGGAAATTCGAGATCAGCAGGGAAAAACAGTACACCAAGATCGGTGGACAGTCCCTGAAGCAGTACCGCGGAATGGGCGGGATCGTCAAGACCGGTATGCTCGTCGCAGAATATGCGAATGTTGTCGATAAGAAAACCAATGATGTCAAGAAAGCGAAGATCATCAGCGTTGCGGTCAACCCTGCAGACCCCAACTACGTTCAGCGTAACATAATCAACAAAGGTGCCAAGATCAGAACCGAGCTCGGAGAGGCGATCGTTACCTCCAGGCCCGGCCAGGACGGAGCGATAAACGCAGTCCTTATTGAGAACTGAGCGCGGTCATCCGCCTCTTTTCTTTTTAGCAACTTCTTTAACTTATTTCTACATTATACAGTGATTAATATGGCGTACGATGAGGACACCGCGATCACGATATGGCCCGAGTATTTCGATATCAATAGGACCAGGACCATGGGCAGAAGACTTCCCAAGAATCTCTGCGTTAAGGATCCGGACATCGACATCATTGCGAAAGGCGCACTGATAATGGACCTTGAGTACGAAGTGTACGAGAAGAAGGCCTATCCTTCGAACTGGGCAGCCAAACGCGGATGCGTGAAGGTGGAGAAGGGAAAGATCTCCAAAACGGAGCTTCTGCCGAAGATCGCAGAGGTCCTTCTCAAGAACCAGAAGAAATGATCACTCCTCTCGATTCCTCCGTCATGGATGCCAATTCAGAGGCACTGGGCATCGGGGTGCCTGTTCTTATGTCCAATGCCGGAAAGGCGATAGCTTCGGTATTGTCGGAGAGATTCCCCGGAAAGAGGATCGCTTTCGTCTGCGGCAATGGCAACAACGGCGGCGACGGGATCGCTGCCGCCACACATATGGGATCGGATGCTGTCACGGTCTTTCTTCTCAAGCCTGAGGGATCTTTCAGGTCGGAGTTCATCAGAGGCATGCTCTCCGGGGCCAAGTTCAGAGTGAAGGGTTTTACCGAATTCGAAGAGGATGAGTTCGATGTCATTGTCGACTGTGCTCTCGGCACCGGCCTGTCCGGAGAGGTCAGGCCTCCTTACGATGGATTTATTAGAACAGCAAACCGATTCAAGGGGTATGTGGTGTCTGCAGACGTGCCGTCGGGACTTGGAACGAGCCTGTCGGTCATGCCTGATATCACAATAGCACTGCACGACGTGAAAGAAGGAATGGACCATGGGAACTCGGGAGAGATCATTGTGAAGGATATCGGCATTCCTAAAGAGGCGTACGAGAACGTAGGGCCCGGAGACATGCTCAGGTATCCCGTCCCGTCCAAGGACGGGCACAAGGGCTCCAACGGAAAGCTCCTTGTCATCGGCGGCGGACCTTATTACGGCGCACCGGCCATGTCCGCGCTTGCGGCCATGAGAACGGGCGTTGACATAGTGAGGCTTGCCGTTCCCGAGATATGCTCTTCCGTCATCGCATCGTTCTCACCGGTCCTGATGATAGTCGACCTGCCGGGCAAGTCGTTGACGATCGATCATCTGGACCGTTTGCTGGAATTATCAAAGGAGCATGATGCAGTGCTCATAGGGCCGGGAATAGGCACATCCGCCGAGGCGTCTGAGACCGTTAGGCGGTTCGCCGAAGAGTGTCCCGTACCGATGGTGATCGATGCCGACGGGCTTACCGCCCTCGGGAACGGTTTCGTATCCAAGGGGAAGACTGTGCTTACCCCGCACCTCAAAGAGTTCAAACGGATCGGCGGAGACCCGGACGGGGATGATCCCGTAATGGATCTGGCAAAAAAGATGAATTCCGTCATTCTTCTGAAGGGCCGGACAGACCGTATATCCGACGGCGAGAGGATGCGCTACAACACGACCGGCAGCCCCGGCATGACAAGCGCTGGCACCGGCGATGTTCTTGCGGGGATAGTCGCGGGACTTCTTTCGAAGGGAATGACCTGTTTCGACGCTGCGGCCCTCGGAGCGTTCATATCCGGAAAGGCGGGAGAATTCTCATTCGACGAAAGATCGTACGGAATGACCGCAACTGATGTCATAGATAACATACCGAAGGTCCTCAGGGAATATCTGAGGTGAAGGAATGGACATACAGCCTGTCCACGGGATACCCGCGCTTAGAGCGGACGAGTACCTCATAATAGGCGATCTTCACAT
The DNA here is from genome assembly GCA_031271555.1 of Candidatus Methanoplasma sp. Lineage (GTDB taxonomy): Archaea > Thermoplasmatota > Thermoplasmata > Methanomassiliicoccales > Methanomethylophilaceae > Methanoplasma. The sequence continues at coordinate 443 of JAISVN010000150.1, read as the reverse complement.
AGGTGTCGAGTCCCACCTGAGATCTAAAGGATTCCACCTGACATCCAGGACCGACGACATGTTCGATTCGATAGTTAAGGCGGCGGATGATTCGGCGAGCAGGCTTGTCGTCCTCGGGGATGTGAAGGATTCCGTTCCGGGTTCCACAAAGCAAGAGTACCGGGAGATCCCCGTTTTCTTTGAAAAGCTCCTTGAGCGCTTCGATGAAGTGAACGTAGTTCGAGGGAACCACGACACCGGCATAGAGGAGTTCCTTCCGGGACATGTGAGGGTAAGACCGGCCTCAGGGATGAGAATGGAGGATATAGGCCTGATCCACGGCCATACCTGGCCTTCTAAAGAGGTTATGTCCTCCGAGATGCTCATAATGGCGCACGACCACCCGGCTGTTATGTTCAGGGACGGTGTCGGAAGGCAGGTCAGCGAGCCCTGCTGGGTAAGGG
>JAISVN010000018.1 GCA_031271555.1 Candidatus Methanoplasma sp. | reverse complement strand
CCTGCCGAACCATAGAACTTGAAGTATTCCTCGATGGAACCGAAATGCTCTCCCTTCGACCTTCTGTATTCTTCGACCGTGTCGAAGTCGTAGATGTTCTCTTTCCCTGCCCTCAATCTCATGCGGTCCAGCGTCCTCATGTACTGAGGGTTCTCTGATATCAGGAACTGCCCTTTGACAACGTCGCCGCTGCCGACCAGGGAGTCGAGTGCGCTCTGGGCCTCCTTCTCGGTTATGGAAAGTGAGAATGCGACTTCTGGAACTGTTGAGGGGGCGAAACATTCCAGATGCCTGAGGACGATCTCATCCAAGCATTTGTTCTTGTCAAGTTTCGGGCATTCCGTTTTTGAGAAATACCATTTGTTGTTGGCCGTTATATCGGACCTGGTGACGAGGTACATGGATTCAAGCTTCCTCATCGATCTGAATGTCACATCCTCGCTTATCTCCAGTTCCGCGGTTATATCGCTGAGGGCCGATCTCTCTTTGGTGTGTTCGTATACTTTGGTGTCCGTCTCGTTCAGCTCGCGCTCTTTCGCCGTGGCTGCGGCGTATGCCGGGACCTCGCTCTTAACCATTATGTGCGGCTCGTCCATGAACACGGTCCCGATCGCTCCTTCCTTCAAAAGCTCCCTGACCCATTCGTCGACCGTTTTCTTGTCCTCATCGCAGTAAGAGTAGATGTTGCGGCCTCTTTCCCTTATCGCCTGGAGGGGGCCCGTCCTCATGAGCAGAGGCACTATGTCATCCTTGGAGGAGACGCGCCCGATCTTCTGCCTGAAATACGGGATAACGCTGTCCTCGTCGAACTCGAAATCCTTTACCGAGTCCCCGAGCGCCCTGTGCAGTACCTTGCGGTGCAGTTCCTTCAGGAGTTCCGATCTGTCCTCCATCAGCACTATGTCCGAGAATCCGGACAGGATTATGGAGTGGGCGAACGGGGACGGAGTACCCGTGAATTGGAACACTTCGACGCCCATTTTCCCATTCTCTATCATCTCTAGCACTTCAACGGCGTTCTTTATGTCCATATCATCCTCGAGCACCTCTCTGTAGGTCTCTTGGATCACCGGGACGTTCTCCATGTTCCCCAGCATATCCAGCAGGTATGACGATCTGACCTGCTGCCTGTTGACCGATATGGGGCGGCCGAGATAGTTCCTGAGTATCATGAAACTGCGGGCCGCGGTGTGCCTGAATCTGAGTTTGAAGATCTCGGAGTCCTTTATCGCTTTCCTCAATATGGAATCCAGGTCCCTTGAGGTCAGCATCCTCGGTATCTGCTCTATGTCTATCTTCCTAGGGGTGCCTATCATGAAGCTGTCGTCCGACATGGTGACGGATACGTTCGACCCTATCATGTTCGACAGTCTGTACGCATAACCTCTGGAAAGCGCATCGTTCACCCTTCTGCCGAAGGGGAAATGGAATATTATCCTCTGATTGCCGGACGGGTCGATGTACTCTTCGATGACCAGCCTGTCGACGTCCGGTATCCTGCCTGTGATCGCCTTCTGCTCCCTGAAATACGATATCAGGCTTCTGGCTGATCCCTCATCTATGTCGAACTCATCGCTCAGCCTTTCTATGAGATCGGCCGGGTCCTCGTCCAGGAGGTCTGACATCTCTTTCCTGAACACGGCGACATCCATGGACAGGTCGAAACTCCTCGGCAGCATCTCGCCCGCCCATGACGGAACGGTGGGCTTCTTTCCTGTAGCTTCCTTGACGTGTGCGACCATGCCTTTCGACCTTACGAACTCGAGGGACCTCCCTCCAAGCACGAACACGTCTCTGGGCGCAAGCCTTTCGACGAACTTCTCCGAGAGTTCTCCCGCCGTGGTGCCGTGGTTCGTCACCACCCTGTAGTTGGCCTCTTCCGGTATAGTGCCGAGGTTCATCAGGTAGATCATCCTGGCACCTTTCTTCTTTCCGAATTGGTTCTCATCCTCGTCATACCAGATCTTGGAATACACCCCTTCGTGCTCATCCTTGCTGCCCAGGTATCTGAGGACATCGATGAAACTGTTCTTGGAGAGATTTCTGTAACAAAATGAGGATCTTACAAGTTCATAGGCGGCATCTACATCCCATCTTTGGTCCAGGCTCATGCCGACGACGGTCTGAGAGAGCACATCCAGGCAATTCTCCGGTATGCCTACGCGGTCCACATCGGACCTGTGTGCTGCACGGCACATGACCGCGCATTCGACCAGGTCGTCCGGATCGAACACTATGAGCCTGCCCTTCGCCACCTTTCCGAAGCTGTGTCCGCTCCTTCCGATCCTCTGCAGGCCTTTGGCGACCGATTTGGGAGACCCTATCTGACACACAAGATCCACCGAACCTATGTCTATTCCTAGTTCAAGCGATGTGGATGAGACCACGCATTTGACCTCACCCTTTTTCAGCCTCTCTTCCACCCCGAGCCGGATCTCTCTGCTCAGGGAACTGTGGTGGACCTCTATGCTCTCGAGTCCCCTTTCCTTCAATTTATAGACGACACTCTCTGCACCTGACCTCGTATTTGTGAACACGAGAGTCGTCTCATGCTCATCGATCAGTTCTTTCAAAGTATCGTACATCATTGAGTTCACAATGTCCGAGGACAAAGCGGTCATGTCCTCTGTTGGGCATATGACCTTAAGGTCCAGTTCTTTCTTGGAACCGGATTCGATCAGCGTGACATCCCTTTGATTGCCGTCGGGACCGCACCCTACAAGATAACCGGCTATCGCTTCGATCGGGGCAAGGGTGGCAGACAGCCCGATCCTTGTGAAATCGGTCTCGCAGTGCTCCCTGAGACGCTCCAGAGTAAGGGACAGGAAGGCCCCCCTCTTCGAATCGCAGATGTCGTGGATCTCATCGAGTATCACCCATTCCACTTTCTTCAGGTTCTCTTTGAACTTCGGTGCGGCCAGCATAAGCGCCATGGATTCCGGCGTCGTTATGAGTATGTGGGGAGGATGTCTTACCATCTTCTGCCTTTCGTTCTGCGGTGTATCCCCCGATCTCACGGCGACCTTGATGTCCGGTATGTTCATGCCGTGTGCGGCGGCTACCTCCCTCATCTCTGCAAGAGGAGTGTTCAGATTCCTGTTTATGTCATTGGCAAGCGCCTTGAGCGGAGAAATGTAGATGCAGTATATCCTTTCCTCGAGTTTTCCTTCCGAGGCATATTTCGTCAGCTCGTTTATTATGCTTGTAAAAGCGGTAAGCGTCTTTCCGGAGCCGGTCGGGGAGGACACCAACACGTTCTTTCTCTGATGTATGACGGGTATGGCCTTGGCCTGCGGTTCGGTCAGTCTCTCGAATCTCTCGTTGAACCATGTGGAGATCAGTGGCTCCATCAGGCTCATGACCTCTTCCGTTGAATATGCTCTATCAACCCTTTCCAGTGTCCTCATCATGAATCTTTTAGCGTTACAATAAGCTGATATTTAGATTAATCTGTACGTACAAAAAAAATGTTAACCGGACCCGCGGAAATTTTGGGTTTGAGTTTGCTGAATCAGCCTGTTTAAGATTGCTGGAGACGTTTTTTTAATCTCGGATTCCGGCTGAATTCGAAGACGTCGGTCACTCAGAATCGTACCTGTCGAGGATTATCTCATTCTGACGGACTTTCTTGCACAGGCTTCCCGACAGCATTCCGGTCTCTATCCATGCGGCATCCATGACTCCGATCTGCACAAGGCAGGTCGCAGACAACGATGCGGACACGTCCGGATCCAATATCTTGCTTCCATGCCTGTCTGACATGTCCGCCATTGTTATCTTTTTGAGGCGGTTGGCGTATTCCTGAACATTTTTGCAGTCCGTCTTTATATCTACGTCCATGTCCCCATCGTCTCTCATACTTACCGTGATCTTATGGGACTTGTTGCAGGTGTTCATGTTAACTATGACTGTTGATGGCATCATCCGCAGATTGCGTTCGAGCATCTTAAAATGTTCTGTCTGGCTACTGTGGTCGGTATATGATATTCGACAAAGATCATGATCCGCGCGGGCAGGTATTTTACAACAATAGGATGAAACAGATATGCCGGCCCGCTTATGCTTTCCGCGGATGGTATTTTGCAACAGTCTGACAAAGAACGGATGCCCTTTGGCGAAACGGCGCGATAGGACTATGGATACATATAGATAGCAGAAAATTGCTCCGTAATGCGTGAGCTCTCTGAAGAGGACCGCTCTGTTGCTGAGCGGTTACGTACTGGTCGCATTCGGGGCAGTGGGGATCGTGCTTCCTATAATCCCCACCACGCCATTCCTTATAGCTGCGGCGATATGCTTTGCATCAAGCAGCCCGCGGGCAAAAGAGTGGCTGGAGCATAACCGGTTCTTCGGAGAATACATTGAGAACTACAGGACCGGCGCCGGCGTATCCGGAGCAAAGAAAGTGCGCATGGTCATCTTCCTGTGGATAATGCTTGCGGTGTCCGGGTACTTCATGCAGGAAAGGATGCTTGTCCTTTTGATCCTGTTGGCAGTGGGCCTGGCGGTCACCGCCCATATCCTGTTGCTTAAAACCAGGCATGGATCGGATCAGACCGCATGACCCTGTTGCTGCATGTGCGAATGTGTTTTAACCGTACATGCCATACTAACAGCGCACATGTATAAGGTACTGGTAATAAGCAGCGATTCTGCTTTGCTGTCGAACGCAAAACGGTTTATAACCAACGTAAACAGCAGCATATCGGTAGAGACCCTGGAAGACACGTCCGAGATAAAGGACAGGCTCAATACCGCCAATTACATAGACGTTGTCATATGCGACCACAATCCGCCCGCCATCGACGCCATATCCGTGTTCAACGACCTGACCCGCATGAACGATCTGCGGCCGTTCATAATAATGACGAATAAAGCAGACGGGAATGTGGCCATAAGGGCATTCGAGCTCAGGATGGATTACTATCTCAGCAGAGAGAATGTAACAAACTTCTACATGGATCTGTCTTCGAAGAGAGTGTTGTGCGCCGAGAGGCGGAGACTTGAACTGGACCGCATTCTGAATGAAAAGAGGATGAAGGCCCTGATGAACCTCGTCATGATGCGTGAAAAGGAATTCCGAGAGATCCTCAACTATGCGCTTGAAGAGAGCGTCACTCTTACGAACAGCACCATGGGTTACATCGCAACATACGATGATGATTCAAAAAACCTCAAAATGGAGGCGTGGTCCAGAGGAGGCCTGGACAGATGCCAGATGAAGACCCACCCGATCATATACGACTTC
>JAISVN010000006.1 GCA_031271555.1 Candidatus Methanoplasma sp. | reverse complement strand
ACAACTCCCACATCAAAACATCTACAACTCCCACAATTATATATGCTTGAATTATAATAATCGGAATAAATGAAAAATTACAGGCCGCGGCTGGCTGACAATGAGCTCAAAAGAGGATTGGAAGCATTTGGAGCTATGCTCATAGTGGGGCCTAAATGGTGCGGCAAGACTACAACCGCAGAGCAAGTTGCAAGAAGTGCAATCTACATGCAGGATTTAGATAAGGAAGACGAATATCAGCAAATGATGAAGATAAAACCCTCCTTTCTTCTGGAGGGAGAGAAACCACGCCTTATCGACGAGTGGCAGACAGCTCCACGCCTCTGGGATGTGGTCAGGCACAGCATAGACAGACTGTCGGAAGAGGGGCTGTACATCCTCACAGGGTCCACAACGGTTGATGAATCGAAGATTAAACATTCGGGCGCAGGAAGGATAGGGCGGATGAAGATGTATACGATGAGCCTGTACGAGTCGGGAGACTCAAACGGAGATGTCTCATTGTCTGATATGTTCTCAGGAACTCCCGCATCCGGCCGCTCTCCTTTGTCAATCCAGGATTTGGCATCGATCATCGTTCGAGGAGGATGGCCTAAGACGCTCGGAAAGGGACCCACCGTTATCCACGAACAGATCAAAGGTTACTGCGAAATGATATTGTCCTCCGAAGTCAAAACCTTGGATGGGGTGGACCGGGACAGCCACAAGATGCGCCAGATACTCCGATCAATATCCAGGAACATATCGACGTCGGCACCCGACACAACGATATTGGCTGATATAAAGAAAAAAGACAATGTTTCCATGCACATCAACACTCTCAGAGATTACGAAAAGGTTCTGAGGGAGATCTATGTGATCGAGGATCTTCCAGCATGGACGCCGAAGCTGCGTTCTAAAGCCACGATCAGAACATCGGACATAAGACATTTGATCGATCCTGCGATTGCAGCATATTTTTTGAATGCTTCCGAAAAGGACCTGCTGGCAGACCCGAACACATTCGGACTTCTTTTCGAATCCCTGGTCATAAGGGATCTGAGAGTATACGTACGGTCGCTTGGCGGAGAGGTATTGCACTATCATGACAGCAACGGCCTCGAAGCGGATGCGGTGGTGCACCTGTACGATGGAAGATGGGGAGCCGTCGAAGTGAAACTGGGGGCGGGGATGATAGATGCGGCAGCGGAAAATCTGCTAAAGATAAAGAACAAAGTAGAAAGCGACAGCGTCGGTGCCCCTTCATTCTTAGTGGTCATAACCGGGACAGAGTATGCATATACCAGAGAGGACGGGGTACATGTCGTGCCCATAGGATGTCTGAAAGATTGATGAGGCGGATACTTCTGGGAGAATGTCATACCTGGCCTCAGAGGCCGTTTACACATTCATAAACGCTCAATATGAGTTACAGGCGCATACAGTCCGGACACACCTTTATGAAATTAACACATTGATCGGTGCAAATACTCAGGCAAAGATATTCTCATGAACAAACATTTATAAGTGTTCCTATAATAGGGCGGTCAACAGGTGTTCAAATGGTAGAATTCAAAGCCATCGTAAACGATGTTAAGACCGGCAGATCCTACAATGTGACTGTCGCAGGCCACCACGCGAACTCTCTGAATGGTAAAAACATCGGAGAGATCGTAGACGGGATTTTTGTCGGTCTCCCCGGATACAAACTGAAGATAACAGGCGGAAGCGACGGTAACGGTACCCCCATGAGGGCGGACCTTCCCGGAACGAAAAGAAGGAAACTGCTCCTTGCGGACAGTCTCGGATTCCATGAGAAATATCCCGGCGAGAGGAAGAGGGTCGCTATCCGCGGCTCGGCGATCTCCAGCGAGATAGTACAGGTCAACCTTGCGATCACGGAATACGGACCGAAATCCATAGAGGAGTCCTTTGCACCGGCCGAAGCTCCCGCGGAGTCAAAGTAATGAAAGTTCCCAAACAGCCCGAGGTCAATATCGGGATGATAGGGCATGTTGACCACGGCAAAACGACCCTTACAAAAGCGCTTTCCGGCGAGTGGACGGACCGTCACTCCGAGGAAGTGAAGAGAGGCATCTCGATAAGGCTCGGATACGCCGATGTCGCGTTCTACAGATGCAAGAACCACGAGGGCGCAGAGGCCTACGGCACAGCTGCTAAATGTAAGGTGTGCGGAGAAAAGACGGATTTCCTGAGGGCGGTGTCCTTCGTGGATGCACCGGGGCACGAGACCCTCATGGCCACGATGCTTTCGGGCGCGGCCCTCATGGACGGCGCCCTGCTGCTTGTCGCAGCGAACGAGAAATGCCCCCAGCCGCAGACGAAAGAGCATCTTATGGCACTGTCCATAATAGGCATAGACAAGATCATAATCGTTCAGAACAAGATCGACATCGTAACCAGGGAACAGGCTCTTGAGAACTATAAGCAGATCAAGGATTTCATAATGGGCACAATAGCGGAGAATGCGCCGATCATACCCGTGTCTGCCAACAGAGGCGTGAACATAGACATGCTGATAGAGAGCATAGAGGAGAACATAATATCCAAAGTCCAGAGGGACCTGGATGCGCCCCCGCTCATGCATGTGGCAAGGTCCTTCGACATCAACACACCAGGAACGGTCCCCAAGGACCTGAAGGGCGGGATAATAGGAGGAACGCTGATCCAAGGCAAACTGAAGGTCGATGACGAGATCGAGATCGTCCCGGGAAGGAGGGTCGAGATCGCCGGCAAGCCTACTTACGAGAAGATCTCCGCGAAGGT
>JAISVN010000099.1 GCA_031271555.1 Candidatus Methanoplasma sp. | reverse complement strand
AGTATTATGAATCCCATGAGCGCCAGAGAGACTATCAGGGAGAATGCACCGAACAGCCTCCAGAACCTTTTGTAGACTGAGAGCCTGTCCATCATCTTTGTTCCCAGTCTGGTCTTTATCATGACCGTCGGACCGTACTTTACAAGACCGTATCCGGCCGCTTTCGGGGACCTTCTGACCCAGAAGTAGAACGGTATGTAAAAGATCGTAAGTATCAGCAGAATGATGTATGTGAGTTCCACGGAGCTACTCCCAGCCAAATACCCTATCGTCTTTTCTTATAAAAAGGTCAACTGGGAACCGTTATGGATACGCCGGGCTCATTATGCTCGAATATTATCCTCTTCGCCCATTGAAGCTTCCTGGCTTTCGTCTTTGGATCCGAGCCGTCTTTGTCCGACGGAGTGTCGAAGTCGAATCCCAGAAGCAATATTTCCTTGGCTCCGAAATGCCGGGCGATGCAGACCGCACGGTCGCCGTCTGTGAACCCGCCGAAATTGCATATTATGTTATCGGGCTTTGACTGCGTGGTAAGTATCACCGGACCGATGAACTCATGAGCATATCTCTGAACCAGTTCCGAATTGTCCCCGTGAGCGTGAATGAACGTTACGGCCCCGTTCCTGCTGGCCTTGATCTGAGGATCGATGTCCCCGTCCAGGTCTGTGACTATTATGTCCGGTGTTATACCCAGGTCCATCATTCTTCCGACAGATGATCCGGATGCTATCAGCGTCCCCTTTGGGGCGGCGGCCCCTATATCCACTTCGAGATCGTTGCTGTTCCCGAAGACCGTGACATTCCTTTTTATCGCGACCTCGTCTTCGGATATCAGGCAGGAATTCATCATTACCGCTTTCAGCATGCGTGCCGAATTCTCGTCTGAGGATCTGTCATAACCGAAGTCGTCCAGAATTTCTTTGTAGATGGGTTCCCACTCATCAGGCAACATCCGCATCAGCGTCCCTTGTGCTATCCGCAGCCTCTATGGCCCCTTTCATATGACGGTGCAGGAGCGCAGACAGAACAGCAAGGCTCACTCCGGCTATGAGTTCAAGGGCGAAGAGGGCACTGTTCGTGATGCCCATGCCGAAATTAGCCAGTAGTATATCCAGTCCGCCTGTCACTATAAGGCCCAATGCGACTATGTTGATACTGCCTATTATGAAACTGAGCTTGATCTTTTTCGTGGACATGTACATATCCATCAGGTCTCCGACCTGGTAAATGAGAAGTGCGAATATCATTAGCCAGAGAGCGTTCGAAACGAACCACAGGAATCCCCTGAATAATGAGGGGATGTATACCTCCCCCAAAGAAAAATACCCCACTATCAGACCGGCCAGCAGAAAAAGGATTGATATCAGAGTGAAAGACACAGTAATGCTTCCGCTTCTTATTCTGGATACCCATTTGTTCTTCCATTTCGTCAGCCAATCCGAGGCGTTGTAGCTGTACAGCAGGATGAACATGCCTATCAGGAAAACAACGAAAGGCGTTGTGACATCGGACAAAGGTATGCCCTCGCCTGCAAAGGACATAAAGGGCGGTATGAGATAGAACAATGTTATCAGGACTATCAGGCCGCCTACCGGAGCGAGGAATCTCCTTCTTTTAGCCGGGTCCTCGAGTATCTTTGAAAGTATATACACAGTACCCTCCAATCCCGGGGCTTGCTTGACATATACCTTCTTGACGGAGTCTATTGGGATCCTGGAAGAGATTATGGGGTAAACATACTCATCTTCAGCACCGTCCCCGACCAGTATGACCCTGTCCGGAGAAACGACCTTGAGCACCTCTTCAAGCTCATCAACGATAGCTGCGTCCGATCTGTGGCCTACTTTTACGTTCCCGCCGATCAGAGCGACCTCCACCTCATTGTTGCCTTCCTCTTTGATCTCCTTATAGATATTGATCGCTGCGAACAGGGCGTTTATATCAGAATCCTCCGGATCCGATATACCCAACGAGGTTGCGGCAACAGAGCATTCTTCGACACCTATGACCGGTGTATCAACATTGCCTTTGACGCCGAAGTCGTCATCCCTATCGACAACGAGGACCAATGTCTTCTTCATCATTACAGGATTGTTTCACAAATATAATAGTATACGGTGCACAGCACCGAATATATGGCTATTTTCACAAAAACCCACAAAGGCCATGGGAAACGTTTTTTTATTTATGTTGCATAGTTAAAGCATGCGCATCAAATGGCACGGACATTCGTGTTTTGAATTCATAGATTCAAAAAATTCTGTGATAGTTGATCCGCATGACGGGAAATCGATAGGGATCAAACCTCCGATATCGAATGCGAATGTCGTAATCATTACGCACAACCACTCCGACCACAATGCGCTCAGGATAATCAAGAGCGAACATGCTACCTTATTCGCAGAGACCGGCAGGCATGAGATAAGAGGAATATCATTTGAGGGATTCCCATCCTTCCACGATGAGTTCCAGGGCTCCGTCCGCGGTCCCAACACGATCTACAAGTTCGTTATGGACGGCATAACTGTATGCCACTGCGGAGACCTCGGCGATATGCCGTCCGAAGAGGTCCTGGAAGCTTTGAAAGGAGTGGACATCATATTCGTTCCTACGGGAGAGGTCATGACGCTGACGATCCCCAAACTCGAAAGGTTCCTCAGCATCATAAATCCAAAAATAATCGTTCCCATGCATTATCGCGTAGGAGGACTAACGCTTCCCCTGAAGACCCTGGATGATTTCCTGAAGAACGTTTCCGACGATATGATATTGTACGTCGGCAACGAAGTGGAACTCCTTTCCGAGGACCTCAGCGAATTCATGGGTCTCTGGGTATTTGAGAGATGATCAGTAGAGCACCAGACCGTCCTCTATCTTCCCCATTTCGATGGGAGTGGTCTCGTCGCCTACGAGGGCGCCTTTGGAGTTGCAGAGAATGCCGGCGCCCACATGCTTTGAGCCGTGATTTACCGAGCCTTTCTTTGCCTCGACCTTGAGGACATCCTGTAAAAGCTTGATGTCTTCTTCCGTAGCGTCTACGTTGCAGAGACATCCTTTGTTGGTCGCCACGCACGCCGAACCTACCGTGCCGTATCCGGCGATCGCCGACCTCACGACCTCGACGCCGAGGGCGTCCGCGATCTTCCTCTCCGTGCTGCGGCTCAGTTCCGGATTTATTATTGCGCCTTTATCGTTCGCAAGTATGTTGTTCCCTGCCGCGTTGACCTTGTCATCGAGGACGGTCACGTTGATCCTGTCCTTTATCCTGTCCAGTTCTGTCGACTCGATGAGACCCGATACAACAGCACCGTTGGAATTCATCCTGATGAGGGAACCTATAACAAAAGAACCTGAAACGGTTGTTAAGATTGTCTCCACGCCCAATACCGCCTCGGTATCCCTTACGAAACCGGGCGTGGAGTTTGCCGCTATAAGTGAAAGGCTCTCGTTCGCAGACGCATACACTCCTATATTGGGAGTACCGCCGAAACGTGTGAGCCTCATCATCTTATTCACTCTGCAAGAGAGACCTCGACAAGACCATCGTCGAATTTGACGGCCTTGACGGTCACTTTTGACGGGGGGTTCCTTATCCCGTTCTGCCAGATCCTTTCGTTGAGGGAGCTGTCTATCCAGACGTTCTCCTCATCGACTTTCATGTGTCTCATCACGTGGGACCTGACCTCTTTTATGGCGCGGGCCGCCCTTTTGGTGCGGGGTGCCTGCTTCGTCTTCCTGAGCGGTATGGTCATTATCCTTTCAATTTCATCTGCCATGTTGCTCACTCCTTAAGTTTGCTCATGCGCCATGACCTTCTCTTGGGGTGGCGCAGGAACTGTCTGTTCGTTCTCATCATGACCCATGCGGGCACACGACGGTTCTGCTTGACCTTCTTGTTCAGCCTGCCTTTCATTGCCGGCGGTTTTGTACTTGACATCGTCATCTCCTCTCTATCTTGATCTCCCTCTGCTGAGGGATGATCTTCTGAAGGATCTCTTTAAGCATGGCGTCTGTTATGACCCCCTGCAGGCGTCCGCTCTGTGCTATCTGTATCAACTGCATCTCTACCATGTTGGCTTGATCCGGGCTTGCGAGTTTTATGTTCGCCAGCCTGTCCCTTGCCTCCGGAGACAGTATCTGCCTGAGTACGGACTGCTTCTGCATCTCGAATTGTTTTGCCTGTTCCTCCTGCGCAGCCTGATTCGACTGCTGCGCCTGAACTTCCTGCATCCTTTTTCTTCTTATTGCTTCCAATTCGGGATCTTCCATGCTTAACACCTTCAGTTCTTTCTTCCGTCAAAAACCTCTTTCGCAGTGTTGTCCAGCAATGACTGTCCGGCAGGACTGATCATGCGGCCCTGCTTGCCTGTGGGCAGAAGATATCCTGCTGCCTCAAGCTGCATCATACACTTTCTTGCGATACTGCGGCTTCCTTTCACTGCCCTGTTGGGCATAGCGCCTTTGTCTGCGAATCCGCCGTACTCTGCAGCGAGCTTGGAGGATCCCATCGGACCTTTCACGTAGAGTTTCCTGAGAATGGAGGCGGCTCTTGTGTACCACCAGTCCTCCTGCATAGGAGCCCTCTCTGTGTGCCTGCCTGTCTTTGCGAACTCAGCCCATTCCGGAGGGGTGATCTTGTCGTTCCCCTTCAGTTTTTCTGCGGTCTTGAGTATGAGTTCTTCAGCAGGAACATCATAGACTGTTACCATATTCATTCCTCGTTTTTTGCCAAGAAACTTATTTCTGACAATTACGGACTTTGGTATAAGGGATGTTATATAAAAGCATAGCTACCTGAATGTATGATAAATCATCTCCGCACGTCCGGCCAAGCCCCCGTGCGGCCTGCAGGAGCAACTCCCGCCACGGCATGAATGAAAAGGATCGTCCATGATATCCGTGAACAGGCGTATTTTTTCAAAGTATATGAATTGTTCTTACATTGTGCTAAGAAATTACATCAATCAAAGTTAGGTTACTCTGGAATTATGCATTATTAACAATCGTGTGGAGTGTTAAGGTATTTGAGAGGGGCCATATTTTTTGAATAGATAAGCCACAATAACCAATGGAAAAACAATGGTTACAATCAATATAATGATGACTGGTGCTCCAAAATAGAAAACGAGCAATATTGAAACTGCCGTTGATATAAACGCTAATCCAATGATTTTACCTATCCTTTCAGAATCATATTTATCTTTTTCTTCAATTGGCATGACATTTAATCCATCAATAATCCAGAGGCCATGCCCAAACATTAGAATAACTCCTACAACATTAAAAATACAAACCATACCAATAAGTAATACATCCCTTCCATTATGCAAAATAAAATAAGCTGCTAAACCTAAAACTATTACGAACGGAGTTAGGATGGCGACCATAACAAGTTTGTAATCATTACTCATAAATAGTAGTAAGAATAATTGATATTTAAAATAGTTTTTGAACGATGGACTCTGGTGAAATCCTGGTCAAAGTCTGTACTCAGCATCGATAAGCCTCCTCACATTATGGGCTATGCATCTGAACAGCACCCCCTGTGCCTTGATGCTTCGCTCCTTCCGAAGATATGCTCTATCCCGTTCTTCCCGCACCATAAGTCTAGCGCGGATCTCCCTCTGCCTCCCCGCAAGGAGTAGAACTCCGTTCCGTGGTCGGACAATATCTGCCTCGGTTTTATCTTCCAGAACACGAATGTCCTCTCATGGAGTTCCGTTACGTTCTCCGACGACTGATGATCATCGACCCGCCATTCAAGTATGCATCTCGAACGGTCGTCCAGTATCTATATAGAGCATATGTCCGAGCCCCATTTCTTGTAATCCATCTGAACGAAGTCCATGCTCA
>JAISVN010000095.1 GCA_031271555.1 Candidatus Methanoplasma sp. | reverse complement strand
GGTCATAGGTTACACCTCAGCTCTTTCACTGCCTGATCCATCTCATCGGGTTTGCATGCCTTCCCGTGGACCTCATAGTTGTTCTCCATGAAGGAGACTCCTTTCCCTTTCACCGTGTTCAGGATTATCGCGGTGGGGTTCGTCTCCGAATCCTCTGCTTTGGAACACGCTTCCAATATCTGCATGATGCTGTGTCCGTCCACGATGATCACGTTCCACCCGAACGCCCTCCATTTATCGGAGAGGGGGTCGAGCGACATCGCGGTTTCCGTATCGCCGGTTATCTGCAGGCGGTTGCGGTCGACGAATGCGATAAGATTGTTCAGATGATAATGATGGGCAAGCATTGCGGCCTCCCAGTTCTGGCCGCTCTGAAGCTCCCCGTCGCCGAGCAGGCAGAATGTTTTGTGATCCTTCCCGTCCAGCTTTCCTGCCAGAGCTATCCCGCATGCCATGCTGAGACCCTGTCCGAGGGAACCGGTGGACATCTCCACTCCCGGCACCTTTCCTCTGACCGGGTGTCCCTGAAGGTTCGATCCCATCTTCCTGAGGGTGATCAGCTCTTCTTTGGGGAAATATCCTGATTCGGCCAATGCTGCGTACAATATGGGTGCGGCGTGGCCTTTTGAAAGTATGAAACGGTCTCTGCCGTCCCATTGCGGGTCGGCCGGGTCGTGTTTCATGACGCGGAAATACAGCGCGGCCATCAGGTCTGCGGATGAAAGGGATCCTCCTGGATGCCCCGACTTCGCCTCCGAAGTCGATTCTATTACATCAAGCCTGAGACTGTTGGCCTTTTTTTCCAATTCCTGTATTGAGTACTCCATCTGAACCACTGAGATAGTTTAATCGCTCTCGATTCTTGGTGCCAGGAAGTATACCACGTTTGCTTCGCCGCCTGCCAATCCGAAGACCAGTTTGACCGGGTAATCGCTGTCCAGCTCCACTCTGACCTTGGTTCCGGCAGGTATGGCCTTCAGAAGATTGGAGAAGTAGTCCAACGGGAAAAGGCTGTGCACATCGGAGGGCACATCCAGGCTGTCAAGGTCTGAACCCTGCAGCTTAAGGCTGACATCATCTGTGTCGCCTTCGCACGAGAGTTCGAAGAACTCCGATGTGGCTTTCAGGGATATGTGGTCGGATATGGATTCCGCCGCGCGCATCCCTCTCTGCAACTGGTCCACCAGAACGACGACGTTCGCCGAGAGGCTCAGCTGAGGGACCTTAGGATCGTTCATGCTTGACGTATCGACGAGGTTCATGGACCTCGTTATGTTCCCGATCTTGAAGACGAATCTTCCTTTGTCCTCGTCCTGCTCCATGGCGATTATGTCGCCTGGACCTGCAAGTTTGAGGACGGTCTTGACCTTATCGAGGTCGAGCCCTATCTCGGTACTGCTGGCCGAATAAGATTCGAAAGCCTTTGCTTTCACGTTAAGCTCGATCATCGCGACATGCGCCGGGTCGACCGCTTTCAGGGTCATTCCTTCGGGAGTGATTGTGAACTTTACCTCGTCTATGAGCGTCGAGATGATGTTGACCAGTCCCTTGAGGGTTTCCGATTTTATCTCTGCTTTGAACATTTACTCACCAGCATCCATCCTGAGGTTCAGTATTCTCTCCACGAGTGGCTGCACTTGCAGCACCGGTATATCCTTGTCTCAGGTTCATCGGCTGAACGCGTCTGTCTTATCACGAAGTATGCCTCGGAGTTGTTGCATTCGGGACAGGCTATGCGGGTCTTGGGAAGGGTGGCGACGTTCTCTTTTATTACGGTCGTCTCCTTGTCCTCCGAGTCTGTCACAAAGGCCTGGGCCTTTCCCTGCATATCCTTGGTACAGCCGCAGGAATTGCAGACGTACATACCCTCTTTGGGGAACATCATCGAGCCACATGTGGTACAGAACAACTATTCAACCTCTATGAGACCAACAACGGCTCCTATATTAAAATATTTTTCACGCGCGACCTTTTTGGGTTGCCCTTTCAGGTTATTTTCTTTCCTGTCCCCGGTCCGTTCTTTCCAGTATATCCACGAATGGATTCTCAGACCCTGTCTTCTGCGCCATCTGGGTATTGCCGGAGACCGTCGTGGTCACCGTTTGAACGGTGGTCGCCGCAGGCTTCATGCTCTGCATCTTGGCCGGTTCCTTTTTGCTGTCGGAACGGTCTGCTTTGGTGTCCTTGTTCTCATTGGTCGCCATATGCTGCATCTCCATGCAGTCGTTGAACGACTCGAACCCCAGACTCTTGTTGGATTCGTAAAGGCGCATCGATCTGGCAGCCGGTCTGAACGAGCCTTCCGTCGCGCCTGCGGATATCAGGTATGCCGTCTCTTTCCGCATCTGCCTTGACAGTATCCCTCCGACCGCTCCGAACACCGTCACAACGCCCAGGTTCATGAGGTTCAGGTCCGACGTTCCCTCGGTGAAGAACGTCTGGAGATAAGATGCGGCAGCCCCGACTATGCCCGTCTGGGATGCGGCCGCCTCGTTCGCGGGGATGCCAGGATAGCCTCCATGACCCAGAATAGCCGCCGACATCCCCCATACTATCAAGATGAGGGCCGCTCCGGACAGCAGAGAGCACACGGTACCTTTGACCATCGAGCCGGTCTTCCTTCCGCAGACATATCCCGCCACCGCCGGACCCAGCACAGGTATCCACCAGAGAAGGGCCGATATCCCGAAACAGAATGCCGCCGCCATCCTTGTGCTGTATACATCATTGTCGATGTCAAGAAATTTGACAGCAGAGCGGCGAAGTGCGGCCTTATCCATCCCTATCCCTGTATGTCGAACTGTTTCAGCGTTTAAAAACTTGTGCAAAATTGAAAGATTTTAAAAGGTTTGGGCGAAGATCACTTCTTGGCTTTCTTCTTCTTTGCGTTGCGTTCCGCCCTCAGATTCTCCTTCACGGCCTTGTTGATCTCTTCGGCCTGCTCTTTGCCGTCTGTTATGTCTTTCTCGAGGTAACGGAATATCGTCCATCCTTTGGACCTGAGCTTCTCGTCGTCTGGGTTCGCACCCATGGACTCGACCACGTAGACGGCGACCTTGGCCTTGACGAATGCTATCGGGATCTGATACTCTCCGTAATCCCTCCTGCACCTGAGGCCTTTGTTCCACGTTGCCCTCCTGAGCATTGCGCTGGGGGAATCGTCGGTTATGCCTATCTCATCGTCTTCCTCGTCGTCATCTTCGACATGCCTCGGCTTTGCGGCCGCATGGTGTGCGCTTCCTCCGTGTCCGGCTCCCGCGTTCGGCACTTTTTCGAACACGGCCTCCTCTATGAGTATCTCCTCCACGACCACCTCGTTCTCTGATTCGGATACTATGACGACATCGGTCTCCACGATATCCACCTCTACGAGCTCGTCTGAGCTTTCGGCGGCCTGTGCGGACTTCTTTTTCTGCTGGGCCTCTGTGTCCTTGGTGCGGGCTGAGTCCCTTGCCGCTGCCGCCTCTCTCGAACTCATTACCTTGAGTTTGGGTTTGTCCTCTTTGGACCCTGTGCCTTTGCTCTCTGCGGCCTTTGCATTATCTGCAGGCTTGTCTGCGGAGGCCGGCTTCTTGTGCTCTGCCGCAGGTTTCTTCTGTGCCGGTTTCTCCTCCGTTCTGCCGGGATAGGGCCTCGGCACAGGGGCGTTCTTTTTGCCTGCTTCTTTGGCATTCTGCTTGGATTTTACTTTCCCTTTCTGTCTGGCTCTCTCCTCCTCTTCCATCAGGGGGGCGAACCTCAATACCGAAATGAACAGCAGCCAAACCGCCGCGAAGATGAGGAAGACGAATCCCATCGCATTGTTGTCGCCGATCTGGGCGAGGATGCCGGGCAGCGCAACGGCCAACGCCAATATCAGCGAGATGATCATCAGAAGTTTCTGATCCGTCACCCAGTTGTAGAAGATGTCCGAGACCGCAACCAGTATCATCAATACCGTGAATAGGAGTACTGCCCATGATGCGCCGTGCGACAGTCCGGCAGCGATGAGGGTAGCGCCTGTCGCCATGATCAGGATGCCGCGCACCAGACCTATAAGTACTTTTGAATCGGGTTTTTTATATGTTATCAGGAAACCGAATAGAATTCCGAGTATTCCCGCTATTACGCATCCTGCGACCATGACATTGTCCGACAGCAGTTCGCTCATTGTTCCATTTAAAAAACTGAAACTGTTATCCGTAAGGGATGCGGCCACCATTGTCGCCAACAGCACTATGACTGCGACTATGCCTATACCGCCTACAAATCTCTCGTCTTCTACATCAGTTATAAACATATCACTAATACCAGCATACTTGTTTTTGTAGTTTCGCATCAAAAAGATGTCATTTTGAACAATGGGCACCGCATTTTAGGAAACTAAATATATTCATAACAGATAACCCAAGCCACATAAATATCATCAAAAGACGATGATAATTCACAAGTCAAAGGGACGCTGCTTGATGCACCGCTCTTTTCACAAAAGTCCTTCCAAGGAAGGCATCCAAAAAAGTCAAAGGTGAACAGATAATGATAATGAAATTCAGATTCCTCGGCGGCGCCGATATCGTCGGCCGTATGGGCATGACGATAGAGGGAGACGGCAAGACCATGCTTGTCGAATACGGGATGAGCCCCACCAAACCTCCGGAATATCCCATCGCGGCCCCGAAGATCGACCATCTTTTCCTGACGCACTGCCATTTGGACCACTGCGGCATGGTCCCCGCCGTATGCGGCAGGGATGACTGCGAGGTCTTCACTACTCCGCTCTCTGCGGAGATATCCGAGATCATGCTCTACGACAGCCTGAAGATAGCGAAGGCGGAAGGCTACATGGAACCGTATACGGCAAGCGATGTCGAGAAGACCATGGAGCTCGTGGTGCCGTTCGGGTTCAAGGACACTGTGGAACTCGGGAAGACCGATGTCACGCTGCATTCGGCGGGCCACATACCCGGCGCTGCTATGTTCGAGTTCAAGTACGACCACAACACGCTGTACACAGGGGACCTGCACACCGCGGACCAAAAGCTTGTCCTCGGTGCCAAACCGATCAAATGCAAGAACCTGATAATCGAAGGTACCTACGGCGGCAGGAACCATCCTTCCAGGGACGAAACGGTCGACGACTTCATTGCGAAGATCGACGAGGTCATCGACAGGGGCGGCACCGTCATAATCCCGTGCTTCGCCGTCGGCAGGACGCAGGAGATAATGATCATATTGAAAGACCTGGGTTACGAGATGTGGGTCGACGGGATGGGGAGATCGGTCACCGGCCTGTTCCTGAACTATCCCGAGTATCTCAGGGACCCGCGCTCAATGCGCGCGGCAAGGAAGAACTTCAGGGAAGTGAAGACCTCCAGCATGAGGAAACCCGCCTCCAAGGGCCAGATAATCGTTACCACCGGAGGCATGCTGGACGGCGGCCCTGTTCTGGGATACCTGAGATCGCTGAAGGACGACCCCAAGAGCGCAATACTCCTTGTCGGATATCAGGCCGAGGACACCAACGGAAGGCTTCTCCTGGAGACCGGCAGCATAGTGCTCGACGGCGAGATGGTGAAGATCGAGTGCGAAGTGCAGAAATACGACTTCTCCGCGCACGCGGGACACGATGAGATAGTCGAATTCGCAAGGAAATGCGAACCCGAGAACATCGTGATCATGCACTCGGAAACGAGGGAACTCTTCCTTCCGGACCTTCAGGACTACAACATCATCCTTCCCGAGTTGGGAAAGGAATTCGAACTGGACGTATGACATGGACCTCAGGCCGTTCCTTGAAGAGGACATAGGGCCGGGGGACGTAACGACGGACGTGTTCGTCCCGGACATCGAAGGGAAGGCCGTCATATCGTGCGAAGAGGATGCGGTGGTCGCCGGGCTTGAAGAGGCCGCGGAGATATTCC
>JAISVN010000063.1 GCA_031271555.1 Candidatus Methanoplasma sp. | reverse complement strand
AACTGCGCGCAGGCGACGATATAATGATAAGAGGCACCGAGGACGGGTACAAACAGCTTGTGGAATTCGCTTCCGGAAAGAAACCGTGGGAATTCCCAGAGGTATCCGACGATGACGATGAGGAGCTGACGGCCCAGGAAGAGGCCGCAAGCATAAACGACGATGAGGAGGATGACGAATGAACGGGCTGGAAGAGATGCTTCTTGAGCTGAAGGACACTTCCGAGTTCATGGTGGACCTGGCCTACTCGTCGCTCATATACGACAACGAGGAGATCGCCGAAGAGGTCATATTCCTCGGAAACACGATGGAGGACATATCCTCGAAGATCCAGGACCTTGTAGGCGAGATAGGCATGAATCGGCCCGAAGAGGTGGCCAGGATAGCCGTCGTCATAAGGCTGGAAGGTTCGATAATGTCCATAGCCAAAGCGGCAAGGTCGATAGCGGACGTCGTCCTCAGGGGCGTCGGGAAGCACCCGGTCCTCGCAATGTCCATCAAGGAATCGGAGACGACGATAAGCTTGGCGGAGGTCTCGAAGGACTCGGTCCTCAACGGAAAAACGTTGGGCGAGGTGCATCTGAGCACACAGTGCGGAATGTTTGTCATCGCGATAAAGAGGAACAGGGAATACATCTTCGGTCCCGGCAGGAACACAATGGTCCATGCCGGCGACATACTGATCGCCAAAGGCCCGGAGGACGGAGTGTACGTCTTCAAGAGCCTTGCCGACGGAACAGACAAAGACTTATCACCTTGAAAATGTCCGATCACTAG
This sequence comes from Candidatus Methanoplasma sp., assembly GCA_031271555.1. Lineage (GTDB taxonomy): Archaea > Thermoplasmatota > Thermoplasmata > Methanomassiliicoccales > Methanomethylophilaceae > Methanoplasma. The sequence continues at coordinate 6,301 of JAISVN010000063.1, read as the reverse complement.
AAACCCCCCTTTTTCCTTTGAAGGTTAAAATATCTTCTCGGCATAAGGTAAAGGGGGATGAAAATGCACGAGACAATAGAATCGGAAATGTATATGGACGTCAACGGCACCGCAGTCGTGATAATCAGATCGGTAAAGATCGAGGGATGCGCTGCGATGAAAGGATCCGTCCTGATCGGCTGAACCCGAACAAAACCACTTCGATCTTTTTCAGATCAACATGAGCATAACGCCTATCAGCACAGCTGCGCTGATAAGGTCCATGGACGATGAGGTTATGGGTATGCTGTGATCGTCGGGGTCTAGATCGAATCTGACCGCTGCCACCGCAACATAATATGAAAGAAGGTTCAGAACGGTCGTGGTGAGCATTCCGGATATCAGCACGATGCCGATCACTTTTATCACGCTTATATCTCCGGTCCCGCCCATGATGAACATGGCGGCTATTATCGAGATTATCCCGATGTATGCATAGGTCACAGCCGCAAGGACATAGGTTATGAAGAAGTTCTCCGAGGCATTCTTGCCGGGGAACCGGCTGACCCTCAGAGTACCTAGGTGCAGCATGGAAGAGAGCCTGGAGGTCAGCATCCCCGACAGTGCGTTGCCTTCGTTCAGGAAAGCGGGCATGAGTATCATGAGAACGGGCAGGACGATGAGGTCTTCAGTGTTCCCTTCGATGACGACCCCCGCGGCTATATCCAAAAGGAGGCACATAAGGAGTATCGGCGTTGATTGGGAGATGATCCTTTTCGCCTCATCCTTCCTTCCGTGTACGATCTTCCTGGTGAATATCGCAACGAGGATGACCACCGTAACGAGTATCAGGATGAGGGTCAGGATGTTTATTATGTTCTGATCCGGATAATTAACGACGAACCAGGCGCAGATGAACAGCATGGGCATGGTCACTATGTCTCCGGCCGCAGCTATGAGGGGGGCGGTGATGTTGTCGACATCCCAGTTCCTTTTGAAACCGGTCTTCGCTATCAGGATGTTGACACCCAGCAGGATTATGCCCGCCATCAGGCCGCCGAGCATCGAGATGAAAACGAAGCTGGCTATGCTGATCTCTCCGAAATCGAAGATCGCAACGATAGCCCAGCCGATGACCCCCATGGCAAGCGAGATCAGGAATGTCAGGCCTATTGACGATTCAATGTTCGCCCGCAGTATGGTGTCCTTTTTGAAGGACATCTTGAAGGTACCCATGTGCATCGATGTTCCGAGCCTTGAGCCCATGGCACCGAATATGTTCCCCCTCATGCCTATGGCGGAGTACACAAGGACCATCATGCCGGGGATCGCCAGAATGTACGTCTCCATGGAACCGAGGAACATCCCTGCGAAGAGATCCGCCGTAGCGGCGATGAAGAGTGCGGCGAGCCCCATCTTGAACACAGCCTTGTTACGGCCAAAAAATCCGCTGACAGCTGTGCTCGAACCCATAAGATGTCACCTCAGTTCATTTCTACCAATTATGGCAAGGTATAAGCTATATTTATGGTAAATGGGATGTTATAGGAAAACAGCATAGTTTTTTCGCTTCCTATGTAGAACTCTGAAATTACGGTTGCTTAAAACCAACCGATAACGCCAGAAAAATGATAAGGTGTTTCTGAGCGTCTATTACGAATCACTTCTTTTTTGGTGGTGCGTTGCCCCTGCCGCCACCAGAATCTTTGCCAGGTTTTTTGCTTGGCGCATTTTCAGGCGCTTTTTTGCTGCTTGATTTGCTAGGTTCTGCTTTAGTCATTTTTCACCCCATCTTTAAAATGTATATATTAAGTATATATTTATTTTTAAAATATGGACTAAAGTTTGCGTTTTTAATACAAATATTGGGCAGATTGAACAAAAATACGAGGCGAGTCTTCACATCTCAAAGATTCGATCTCGAATCTGAGAAACAAGGAGAATATGAAGAGAAGTGGTAGCCTCGCGCAGATTCGAACTGCGGTCGCAGGATCCAGAGTCCCGCATGATTGACCACTACACTACGAGGCTATTGTCCCTCCTCAACACAGCACGCTTTTAATATTTTTCTGTGTCAGAGGACGGCCTTCTTGACCTTCTCGAATATCTCGTCTATGCTTCCGACGCCCATTATGGTCTGGAGCTTCCCTTTCTTCTCATAATATTCGATAAGCGGCATGGTGTTCTCGCGGTACACTTTCAGTCTGTTCATGACCGTCTCTTCCTTGTCGTCATCCCTTTGATAAAGTTCCGAGCCGCATTTGTCGCATATTCCGGACTTCTTCGGCGGGTTGTAATCAAGGTGGTACACCGCATTGCACTCGGGACAGGTGCGTCTCTTCGTGAGCCTGTTCACCAATTCGGAATCGTTGACGTCGAGATTCAAAGCGAGATCGACATCGATCTGCTCTCCCAGAGCGTCAGCCTGTTCGACCGTCCTCGGGAAACCGTCGAATATGACTCCTGTCCCGGCTCTGAGAGATGCGATCTTCTCCTTCATCAGGTTGATTATGAGGTCGTTCGGCACGAGCGCACCGCTGTCCATGTACTCTTTGGCTTTAAGTCCCAGAGGGGTTCCGTTCCTCACGGCCTCCCTGAGCATATCTCCGGTTGAAAGCCTAACATATCCTAGTTCTTGGCCGAGTTTTTCGCCCTGAGTTCCTTTTCCGGATCCCGGAGGGCCCAGAAGTACGATAGTTCTTTTCATAAGCCCTGCGAATCATTCAATATTTAAAACAATTTGTTTTCAGGCTTATAAATATTTGAATCAGACAAGTGTCTGCAACAAATGGTCGATTGTGAACCTCATAACATCTAAGCCCATTGAATTCGAGGATTAAAAGCGAAAATTTGGCAAACTGATCATATACTCATGATAGAAAGCTGATTTTATCGGAGCATAATTCAACATTTAATTATTTGGGAACAATTTATATAATAAAAATTTTAATAGTATCGAATTCGACACGGTTAGGAAAGAGGCCAGATCGAGGGATTTCTAATAACAACAAAGACGCAGATGCATTCACAAACGCATATTTCACATTCCTAAAGTAAGATGGTTCATGGTAGAGTGCACTAACCCACTACACTGTATTCATCAATGAGGGAATCCCTCAGGAAGAACGGTTGATGAAACTGAACCAAGTGGCGATCCAGCAGATGCAGATATTGGCTGATTCAGAGAACAGAAAACTTCTGAAATAATGTTTCATTTTCCCACCTACATTCCTAAAACCCCCTCCAGTTTTATGTTCATGTGAATGTTTTATAATCCACAATGGGGATGTGGGTGTCCGGTGTTTAAATGGAACAGAGAATAATAGACAGCATTGAGGCGATCGTAGGCAAGGACGGATATTCCACAAAGCCCGCAGACCTTTACACTTATGGATTCGATGCGTCGATTTTCCACAACACTCCCGATATCGTGATACAGCCAAAGACCACTGAGCAGGTATCGGAGATAATGAAGATAGCGAACAAAGAGAAGATCCCCGTGGTCGCCAGAGGCGCCGGGACCGGACTCTGCGGATCAGCGGTACCGATCAAAGGCGGAATCGTCCTGGCCATGCAGAAAATGAACAAGGTCAAAAGGGTCAGCGTTGCCGACCTGTGGGTCGATGTCGAGCCGGGTGTGATCTACAACGATCTCAACGACGAGCTTGAGAAATACGGATTCTTCTTCCCTCCGTCCCCAGGTTCGGCCGAGGCCGCGCACATCGGCGGGATGGTGGCGAACAACGCCTCGGGCATGAGGGCCGTGAAATACGGTGCCACAAGGGATTACGTCCTGGGCCTGACGTTCGTTAAAGCGGACGGAGAGATAGTCCGCGCCGGAACAAGGACGATAAAGGATTCGTCAGGATATCAGCTGGCAAGGCTCATGTGCGGTTCCGAGGGAACGCTCGGCATAATCACCGAGATCACTCTCAAACTCACGACAAAACCTAAAAAGTCGGCATACTGCCTCTGCACATTCAACAGCATACACGATGCCGGAAAATGCATCGCGGCGCTTATAGCCAAACCTATGATCCCCGCATCCTGCGAGCTCATGGACAGCATAAGCATCAAAGCAGTGAACAAAGCAAGGGGCAACCCCGTGCCGGACTGCGAAGCATTGTGCATATTCGAGGCCGACGGGGAGACCGATGAGATAATCACCAGGGACCTCAAGATAATCGAAGAGGTGGCCAACGAGACAGGCGCGGTGACGGTGACCCCGTCCTACGACAAGAAACAGATAGATGCATGGACCGACGCGAGGAAATCGATCATGACCTCCCTTTCGGCTCTGAAACCAGGATTCTCATCCGTGTCTCTTGCAGATGACATGGGAGTCCCGATATCGAAGGTCCCGGATGCTGTCAAGGCATTCCAGGAGATAGCCGACAAATACAGGGTCACCATAGCGACATACGGCCATGCAGGCGACGGCAACCTCCACACCAAGATGCTGCTGGACCCAACAGACCCAGACGAGTGGGAGAGAGGAGTGAAGGCCACCGACGACATATTCGACGTGTGCATAGACCTCGGTGGAACTGTCACCGGAGAGCACGGCGTAGGGATAGCAAAAGCACCGAAGTTCAAGAGGGAGAGGGAATCCGAACTTTCATCGATAATAGCGATAAAGAAGGCCATGGACCCCAACAACATCCTGAACCCCGGAAAGCTGGAGCAGTGGGAAGGTTCGATAATAACCAACCTCAGGTACCCTTGCGAGAAGTGTTCCTGAAAACCCTAAATCTTTGCAGATGATATGGTTCTGCAAAGACCTTCCTACTTCTTTTCTATGGTCTTCAAATGTTATATAAATGATACAAGACTGTACCGTCGCGGGGAGCGGAGTTCAATATCTCTTCTACACGCGGCAGGCCAGTATAACTGGTTTGGCGCACCGCATAGAGGCGGGACCTCTATTGTTGTTACATTCCCTTCCCAAAACCCTTTACAAAGACCATTTCTTTTTCACAGCGATTCTTGGGCATCTGCTGGCGTAATGCATTGAATAATCCCCAGCTTCCGAAACAGAGATCAGGAATACAGGGCTTAACATCGCCGCATTTCAGGACTTAGACTCAGATCATATAGAGCCAGATGACCGCAAGCTCGGCTGCGCCGATGACCACTGTCGCAATGTAAACAGGCATGTTCCAAGCCACGATCTTGGACCCGTCGAAAGGAAGTATCGGGATCATATTGAACAGGCCGAGGAGCGCATTGAGGTAAGCAAGCATCCTGAACACGTCGCGTATCAGGCTCGGTTCAAGCGCAAAGAAAACAATTATGGAAATGGCAGCGATCACGAAATTGACCGCAGGTCCAGCAAGGCTGATCTTCCCGTTCATCTCTTTGTTTATGTTCCCCCTTATGTACACCGCACCCGGTGCTGCGAACAGAAAACCCATGAAAGAGAAAAGCAGAGCTATCATCAGACCGAAAGGATACATTCTGAACTCGGACCATGCATTGTACCGCTGGGCAACGAACTTGTGCCCGAACTCGTGGAAAAGGAAACTGCACACGACAAGAACGAAAGACATGCCCACAATGAGTATGATGTTCATCGTCGGGTCGGAATTCAGTCTGCTGTTCCTCATGATTATAGAGAACGCCGCAGAAAGGACAATTATCGCAACAGCAATGTGAAGTATCTCGGTCTTGCTGAATTTGATCTTCCCTCTGGCAGACCTATAGCCGGGGTCTACTCTCCTAAGGCCGTCGGCAGCATCCCTCATATGAATCTGATTAATGTCATCATTTATAAATATGCATAGGATTGAGAACCGAGGGAAAAATGGCTCAGAACATCGCACACGGAAAGGTCTGGAAGAGTTGGTGCGATGAATGCGGGACCCTGATCCTCGGGGAAAGATGTTCCTTCTGCGGTTCGGCTGGAAGGAGGTTTGAGATCAACAGCCCGGGGGACATCAGGCCGTGCATGGGAGACAGCATAGATGTCGTTAAACATCTTTTCAGGGATGCCTTCGGAACCGACAGCCCGATATCCGGCAGGATGATGTTCTTCAATAAGATCCCCGGAGAGGACAGGTCCGACGAGATCATAGCCCACGGCGAGGTAATAGGGGCGCTGAGGTTCGACCTCAGGAGCAATTCCCTGCATCTGGAACTCAGGCAGGCAGGCGCAGACATCTTCGCGGATGCCGCAACGAAGAATCTGGTAAGTTTCGGCAACATGTCGGGACACCTGAAGGGCAAGACGATCAAAGGACCCGACGTAACGGAGGCAACAGGCGATTTCAACCCCGGCGATCCGCTGATCGTGAGAAAGGGAAAGAAAACAGGGCCGGGGACC
>JAISVN010000019.1 GCA_031271555.1 Candidatus Methanoplasma sp. | reverse complement strand
GAGTGCACGGACGGCCCTGTCAGGAGTCGGATAGCATGGAACCTTTCCTTCTCTCAGGATCTTGTTCGCTCTCTCGCACTTCTCTCCGCCGGGGAAACAGCATGTTGTCGGAACGGGTATGTCGTCCCTCATCTCAACTATTATCTTGGCTATGCTCTCGAGGTCGGCTGTGTCGAGCGGCGATCCCATTATTACGAGACCTCCAACGGACGGGTCTTTGACCACTGCCTCTATGGCGCCTTTGAAGTATTCCGCCTTCGCATCCCCTCTCACATCGATGGGGTTCGTGAGGCCCGCTATTGTCGGGACCGCTTTCTTTATGGCCTCGATAGTCTCGGGTGCGAGCTTCGCGGCCTCTATGTACGGCGCCTCGAATGTCGCATCTGCGGACATTACTCCCAGACCACCTGCGTTCGTTATTATCGCAATGCCGTCCTTCTTCATGGGGCTGCATGTGCTGAACACGGACAGCGCATCGAACATCTCATCCAGGTCCTGGGCCCTGTGCATGTTGAGCTTGTTGAATATGACGTCGTTCACAGCATCGGACCCGGCGAGCGATCCAGTGTGGGACGATGCCGCTGCGGAACCCGCTTCGGTCTTACCGGACTTGAATACCACTATGGGTTTCTTTCCTTTGTATTTCTCAATTGTGTCCACGAGTTTCTGTCCGTGGGATATTCCTTCGAAGTACATTCCCACGACTTTCGTGTTCTGGTCCTCTATGAGGTCACCGATCACATCTGCCTCATCGACATCCGATTTGTTGCCGAATGTCATGAAGTTCGCGATGCCGAATTCGTTGAGCTTCGACCACTCGAGGATCGAAGATCCGAGCGCTCCGGACTGCGAAAGGATCGAGATGTTCCCTGCCGGGGGCAGTATGTGCGTGAATGTGAAGTTCATTCCGTGGGCAACGTTCATGTTGCCGAAACAGTTGGGGCCTACTATCCTTACGCCGTGTTTTGCGGCTTCGGAGAGAAGTTTCTCTTCAAGTTTTGCACCCTCTGCCCCTTCCTCTTTGAAACCTGCCGAAAGGATCGAAGAGTACTTTACGCCTGCAGCGCCGAGTTCCTGCATGGACTCAATGGCCTGCAGGTTCTTCACTGCAATGACCGCAAGGTCGATCGGTGCCCCGACATCTTTGACCGATGCGTAAGCTTTGACGCCCTGTATCTCCCCGCCTTTCGGGTTTATGGGGTAGAGTTTCCCTTTGAAACCGGCATCGATCATGTTCTTGAGGAGCATGCCGCCCAGTTTTGTTGTGTCCGCTGATGCGCCTATTATCGCAACAGATTCCGGTCTAAAGTAAGCCTTCATAAAGGCATGTAATAAAATCTTCTTAAATAAAGCTAACCGTGGAAATCGTAGAAATGGAGTAAATATCGCACATCATTCTACGAAATTCGTAATTTTAAACTATTTTTTAACGAATTCCGATAGTTTCGACAATAAATAGACAGATTTCTGCTGTAAGTCAATTTAATAAGACAAAATACGTCAATCGACGTTGTAATGAAACGTTTTAAAAAACATGATCGCATATACTCATGCAGCCGATCCGGCGTAAGGGCATGATCAATGATTGCCATGTGCACGGGGCGGCTTACAGAGACCCTGTCCCTGAAAAGGGGCTCTTGCGGTAGCAACGATGTGTCATCGCAGCCATGACCGGAAGCCAACGCAGGGTCCGACACACACTCCCGGCGTACGTCAGTGCTTCGAGACCGATGTCATCATCGGACCGTGAAAAAGCGTGTTAGCGCCGGGAGACACTGAATTATGCAATTGCGGATTTCTTAAGCATAGGGCATACGGTCAATTATTGAGGATATAGAGGCAACAGGTTGGGGGTATACCGGCCGGTTCTACCTCTGCTCCGGCCGCTTTTTCATATTATGCCAGTATAAGGTAAGCGATTCATTCAAAGAAAGAAAATCACAGGTATCATTCCCTTATAATGCGTTCGCATCCTATAGACTATAACTTTGCCTTGATATCCACTGTCGTCTGGCGGCATTACTTCATAGACCAGCCTGTGTTCCACATTTATGCGCCGTGAGAATGCACCTTTCAGATCTCCGCTCAAACGTTTGTATCTGGGAGGTTCTTGAAACGGGTCATTCTCCAATATTGTCAGCAGTTCTCTCGCTTTATGCCCATATCCGCATCTTCCAAGTTCTTCCAGATCTTTCAAGGCCAAAGGTGTAAGATGGACCTCATATGTCACTGCTCTTCCACCTTACCAGTCTGTCCTTTGGAAGCCTGCGCCCTTCTTCGATATCCTCTTTGAGCCCCGGAACCCCCATCAGATATATCGTCTCCAAAATATTCTCCCACTCTTCTTCGGAGACCATTACCACCGTGCCTCTTTTTGAGGTTATACGGATGGGTTCATCGAGGGCTTTTGCGATGACATTGTATAGGTCCGCCCTAGCCTCAGTAGCATTTATCGTGGTCATTGAAGAAAGAACAATCTAAACGTATAAAAACGTACGTTCTTCCGTACATAACTGATTATCTGTTTCAAATTGCATATTTATTACCTGGTCAGAAAAAAAATGAAATGTGAGCCTCTGCTCACAGATACATGCACAGTCTTTTGAGCCATTCCTCTGCTTCGTCCCTTCTCGGATACTTCGCTTCCAGTTTCGAGAACTCCTCTCCATGTCTTTTTGCGGAAGGGTCGAAACCTATCATAAAGTGGCACAGCTCATGATAGAGGCAGAAGTCGAGAACGAAGTCGGGTATCATGTCGGTGTCGAGAACGCTTGATATCGATATCACCTTCATGAGCACCGAACAGTGCCCTATCTTCCTTACATTCGATTCCTTCGTCCAGGTCAGATGGACTGTGGGATCTTTTTCCACGAGCCCCATCTCTGCCAGTCTGTCGTACGCCGATCCAAGATCCTTGGAATCCCCCTTCTGTGATCTGGTCAGGTTCCTGCTCCTCTTAAGGTACACCGGCTGTTTGTATTCCGAGAATTCCGGCGACGTTATCCATCTGCACATCTCGTCAGAGTACCCTTCATCTTCTCCTGTTATCTTTGAGAACAGGGAATTGCATAGTCCCTCTATCACTTCCGTCGGTGCATCCGCCAGATAGTCGGACACTTTGAAGTCCGCCCACTTGTAGCTCCTCTGCCACCTTACCTTGAATTCCTTGAAAGCCACAAACTCTGCTTCCACTTTGTCGAATCCGTACTCTTTGCCTATCTCTTTGAACTTGGTCCTCAGGACCTCTTCTGTTTCCATCTTGCATTTCTCCTAACGATGTTAATCGTATAGCTATAGGAGCCGCCAGATTTTGCATAAAAGATGAGAGCTACAATTAGACTACCCAGAAAAATGTTAAACTCCAAAGATAATCAAGTCTCATGCAGGAAGATCCAAAAGAGCGAGAGATCACGGACAAGATACTGAACGCCATCGAGAAGCAGTTCGGGTTCATACCTGTCGTGAACCAGGTCCTTTCCGAACGTCCGGACCTGTTCATACCGTCCGCCAACCTTGGCAAGGCCGTCATGGAAGGGAGAGGAGAGCTCGATAAGAAGACCAGATACCTTGCCGCGGTGTCCGCAGCCTCCGCTCTGGGAGGACAGCATTGCGTGAAGGTGCAGATGCACCACGCGGCGCAGGCCGGAGCGACAAGGGACGAGATACTTGAGAGCATACTCATAGGTTCCTACATGGCAATGACAAGGGCCCAGTCGTATGCGCTCAGGGAATATGCCGAAATGTTCGACGATGAAAAGTGACCTTGAACTCATAACTAATGACTAAAAAATCAGCTTCCTGATTGGTTATTTATACATCATGGTCAATCTAGTAGCGATATTATGGTACAGATCACACCTGATGCAGAGAAGTTCATCATGGAGCTTCTGGAGAAGAACCAGAAGACAGGATATGGAATCAAAGTATATCTCGCCGGCATGGCATGTTCCGGACCGCAGTTCGGGATGTCGTTCCAGCAGGGCAGTGCGGAAGGGGACACGGTCGACAAGAGCGCCACAGGTTTCGAGATCTATTACGACGAAGAAACAGGAAAGGCGCTGGAGGGCTGCATAATCGAGTTCGTGGACGATCCCAACTTCGGGACCGGCCTGACAATACGCGACCCCAGTTTCAGCGGCTGCTCGTCCTGCGGCGGCGGTTGCCACTAAATCCATTTTCGGCAACCCCCTAAACAACTTTTTATTATGTTATTTCGAATGTGGTCAGCATGGGCTGTTTGTCTCACCCCAAGATAATCCCGGATACCGTGGAGGAAAGGAAGTATCAGATCTCCATGGCAAAGGACTGTCTGAAGGTCAACACGCTCCTTGTCCTTCCGACCGGTCTCGGAAAGACGATAGTGGCCCTGTATGTCACCGCGGTCATGCTTCAGGAAGGCAGGAAGGTCCTGCTGATGGCTCCGACAAAGCCACTCGTGGAACAGCACTCGTCCGTGTTCTCCGAACTGCTGGTAGACACTAAAATGGGAGTCATGAACGGCCTGATGAGCCCGCAGACGAGAAAAAGGATCGTTGAAGAGAACGACCTCATCGTCTCGACTCCGCAATGCATCGCCAACGACCTCGAGAACGGCATGTACGCCATGAAGGATTTCGGGCTGGTGATATATGACGAGGCGCACAGGGGCACAGGCAACTACGCTTACGTCACGGTCGCCGGACACTGCGACCGGAACAACAGGGCCATGGGCCTCACGGCGTCTCCCGGCAGCGATATAAAGAAAGTGGAGGAGGTCTGCAGGAACCTCGGGTTCGTACGCATAGATGTCAGGACAGAGAACGATCCGGATGTCGCCCCGTACATACATGACACGTACGTCCAGAAGATAGAGGTCAACATGCCCAAGGACCTTCTGGACATAGTTGACATCTTGAAGAAACTGCTTGACCATTATTTCATCGAGCTCAGCAACCTAAGGCTGACAAAGGAGAATTGGCCCCCGTCCACCACTCACATGCTCATGATCGGGGATTCCCTTCAGAAGAGGATGAGAAGAGGAGAGAAATCCGCTACGCTGTACCGCGGCCTCACAGTGCAGTCTATCTGCATCAAGATCCTCCATGCGATAAATCTTGCAGAGACCCAAGGAATGAGCTCTCTAAGATCATATCTCAAAAAACTTAACGAGGATGCTCTGGCACAGAAAGGGAACAAGGGAGGAAAGGAACTCGTCGCCAGAAGCGAATACCTGGATGTCTGGAAGATGGTGTCGGAAAGCAAGATCGAGCATCCTAAAGTATCTAAGCTTATGAGTCTGGTGAGCCAGATTCTGAATTCCGACGGATCGGCGAAGGTCATGGTGTTCACCCAATACCGCGACACATGCGACATGCTTGTGGAGAAGCTCTCATCGATAGACGGAGCTAGGGTCGGGAAGCTTATAGGACAGTCCAACGGCGGTCTTAGGCAGAAAGAACAGATAGGTATACTGGATGAGTTCAGGAGCGGGAAGAGGAACGTGATCGTGGCGACCTCCGTAGGAGAGGAGGGGCTGGATATAGCCAGCACCAATGCCGTCATATTCTACGAGCCTGTGCCGTCCGAGATAAGGACCATACAGAGACGCGGCCGCACCGGGAGGAAGAACGACGGCGAAGTATACGTCCTGATGGCAAAGGGGACGATGGACGAGGTCTTCGAGAACTCCAGCAAGAAGAAGGAGGACCAGATGCGCTCAAGGCTGGAGAAACTGAACAGAGAGCTTTCCCTGTCCATCGAAGAAGGTCAGATGAAGCTCGGAGATTTCTAAATAAACATTGACGTGTTACAGATGCATAATGCTGTTTTCAGAAGTCGCAGATGTCTTCAACAGGCTGGAGGGGACAAGCAGCCGTCTCGAGATGGCGTCCATACTATCAGAGTTCTTCAGGACGCTTGACCCGGAACCGCTGAGGAACATAGTTTATCTCTCGCAAGGCAAACTGCATCCGGATTTCTACGCCCAGGAACTGGGGATGGCGGACAAGCTTGTGCTCAGGTCAGTCGCATTCGTATCCGGCACATCAGAGGACAGTATGAGCGACCTTTGGAAGAAGGAGGGTGATCCAGGAAAGATTGCGGAGATCCTCATCAAGAACAAAAAAGGGCAGATGTCTCTATTCGCCGAGGAGCTTACGCTAGACACCGTCCTTAAGAATCTGACGCTGATCGAGAACTCCTCGGGCAGGGATTCGCAGGATGACAAGATGAAGTACCTGTCGCAGATGCTCAGATATTCCAATCCGATCGAAGCGAGGTACATCTGCCGCATCGTGACCGGAAGGATGAGGGTCGGTGCCGGGTCCATGACCATATTGGATGCTCTGTCCGATGCTTTCGGGACGAAGGATGACCGTCCCGACATAGAGAGGGCATTCAACATCACCTGCGACCTGGGGCTTGTCGCAGAGACGCTTGCCAAAGGCGGCGTTGACTCCGTGAAGGAGATGAAGGTCACTGTCGCCAACCCGATAAAGGTCATGCTTGCGGAACGCCTGCCTTCGATACCTCTGATACTTGACCGCATGGGCGGAATATGCGCCATGGAGTTCAAGTACGACGGCATAAGGGTGCAGGCGCACATCGATAAGGATTCTGTAAAATTATACTCAAGACGCTTGGAGGATATGACGTCCAACTTCCCGGACATTGCGGAAGAACTTAGAAAAAGATGCAAGGCCGAGAAGGCCATAATCGAGGGGGAATGCGTTGCCGTCGATCCGAAGACCGGCAGCATGCTTCCTTTCCAGGCGGTGACCCACCGCAGGAAGAAGCACGGCATGGACAAAGCCGTCGAGGAATATCCAGTGAAGATATTCATGTTCGACATCCTGCTTTCGGACGACACGGACATGACCGTGTTCTCATTTGAGGAAAGAAGGTCCAAGCTCAGCGATACGTTCGACCTTTCAGATAAGGTGCAACTTACGGAGATGGAAGTTGTCGATACCCCAGAGAAGGGAGAGGAGTTCTTCAGCAAGGCCCTGAGCATGAAATGCGAGGGTATAATGGCAAAAGACCCGGGATCCATATACAGGGCGGGTTCCAGAGGATTCCTTTGGATAAAATACAAGAAGGATTACGAAGAGTCCCTTACAGATTCTTTCGACCTTGTCGTGGTGGGCGCATTCCACGGCAGAGGTAAAAGGGCAGGTAAGTACGGCGCTCTCCTGATGGCGGTCTTCGACGACGAAATGGGGAAGTACCGCACAGTGTGCAAATTGGGGACCGGTTTCGACGATGCTTTCCTGGCGGGGCTGCCGGATATGCTCGATGAGTATCTGAGCAAAGACCGCCCCGGCACGGTCGATGCGCAGATGATGCCTGACGTATGGTTCCTGCCGACGGTCGTGCTTGAGGTTGTTGCCGCAGAAATAAGCCTTAGCCCCATACACACTGCGGCGCTGGGCATTGTGAAGGAGGATGCGGGCCTCGGCCTCAGGTTCCCGAGATTCACCGGCCGCGTAAGGGATGATAAGGGTCCGGAAGAGTGTACGACAGTGAATGAGGTCATAGAGATGTACGAGCTTCAAAATCGGGAGAAAAATTGAAAATTCTGCGAAACCTTTATTACATGCACCTTATACGGAGGGTTATGGACACCTACACCGTCAATAAGACGGATAAATCGATAACGATAGGATTCAAAAACGCAGACTCAGCGTTAATAACTCCTCTGATCGATGCGCTCAACCGTGACAAATCGGTTGCACTGGTAAGATACATCTACCAGCACCCCGAGCTGTCTGACGCCATGTTGTACGTAGAGGTCAAGACCGGACGCCCCGAAGAAGTCGTCAAGAAAGCATCCAAGTCGATATCAACTTATTTCTCAACGGTCAAGCAATGAGCAACCAATACAGAGAATGCCGTACTGCAGAAGCAGACATAGGCATGTCCTTCTATCTCAGTGATGCCGACGGTACGCTGGGGCGCATAAAGAAAGAGCCGGAGGATTTCATCGTCAACGAGATCTCCGACAGACCGGAACCCGTTGCCGGAGGAAGATTCGTAATAGCGGATGTCACCAGCAGGAACTGGGAGACGAACCGCCTGATAAGGTTGCTCTCAAGAAGCCTGGGCGTTTCCAGGGAACGGATAGGATTCGCCGGAACGAAGGACAAGAGGGCCGTAACAACGCAGCTCATGTCCTTCGAGTGCCCGATGGAGTCCATGCAGAAGATCAGCCTGAAGGATGTTGAGATAAAGAACCTCTACACCGCAAGAAGAGGCGTGAAGATCGGAGACCTTATCGGCAACTCTTTTTTGATAAAGGTAACGGAGTGCGAGATGCCCGAAAACCTGATACCGGAAACATTGGACAAGGTCTCGTCTATAGTGAACGGAACGGGGGGATTCCCCAACTACTTCGGAGTCCAGAGGTTCGGGGTCGTCAGGCCTATAACGCATAAAGTAGGAGAACTCATAGTCAGAGGGGACTTCGAAGGTGCCGTTCGGTGCTACGTATCGGACCCGTCGCTGTACGAGGATGAGGACGCTGCAAGTGCCAGATCCTCCTTGTCCGAAGGAGATGACTGGGCAACGGTCCTGAAGAACATGCCCGATTCCCTTTCTTTCGAGAAGCTCATGGTGGAACATATCGTGTTCAACCCGGAAGATTGGAAGGGAGCCATAGGAAAACTCTCGAAGAATCTGCAGATGATGTTCGTACATGCATACCAGTCATACCTTTTCAACAGGATGCTCAGCGGACGCATGAGATCCGGCCTGCCTCTCAATAAACCGGTGATCGGAGATGTGGTCATCCCTCTGGACTCTAACAAGATACCTCAGCATGAGAATCCGATCATTACCACCAAGAACAACATCGACCTTGTGTCGAGACAGGTAAGGTCCGGAAGGGCTTTCGTGACGATATCGCTTTTCGGTTCGGAGAGCGTTATCGCGGAAGGGGAGATGGGAGACATAGAGAGGGCGGTCATCGAAGATGAGAGGCTCTCGGCAAAGGATTTCATTGTCCCGGACCTTCCGTACTGCAGTTCAAAAGGAAGCCGGAGGGAGATCCTATGCCCTGTGGCGGATCTCTCGCATAAGGCCGCAGACGGCGGATACGAGGTGAGCTTCTCCCTTCCGAAAGGGAACTATGCCACATGCCTCCTCAGAGAGTATATGAAGTCTGAGATGAGCAAGTATTGATCAGATGCTGTCCCTGATGATTTTTGCCTGATATACTCCGATCTTGGAGTTCTTCATTATATCCTCAACAACCGTTCCCTTCGGGGTCGATTCCGATATCTTTCTGAGATCAGGGGTGAGCATCTTGGAAGAATTCTTGGAGGTCATCACTTTGTAGATGTATGCCACAAGAAGTTTGGCCTCGTCGGCGTCCTTAGTTCCGCCTGCGACGTATGCGCACGGTATCGATATCAGAGGGTCCTTTTCCAATCCCACACAGTTCCCTCTTGTCACGGCATTCAGAGAGAGCTTCTCCATCCTTTCGAACTCGAGGGTGCCGGGAGTTATATCCCCGTACTCGGAGATATCCGACAGATATGCCATGATGGACTTCGCGGTGGCCTCGTCGATATCCAATGACGATGCCAGATCTGGGTCTGTGAGTGCTGATTTAGATATGTAGGCGCGCCTGAGCACCCTTTCGGCATGCCTCTTGACTGCATCCGGCACCTTTTGTTTATGGTGCTTAGGGGTTTCCAGATATCTTTTTTCCAGCGGCTCTTCGGCAGGTCTGAGCTCCGCATACAGCCTGCTTGCCGCATTCACGTCCCCTGAGGCTGCATAAGCCTCCGCAAGGTCGTTACGCACAACATCATTGTCTGGCTGCTGATCCAATATGCGTTTGCATGTGTCTATCACTCCCTTGTGATCCTTCTGTATCTGGCAGAATTCCTTTTTGATCAGCAGAAGCGGGATGGATTTCGGTTTTGA
>JAISVN010000115.1 GCA_031271555.1 Candidatus Methanoplasma sp. | reverse complement strand
TTGAGAGCCATCGTTGCTGCGAAGAATGCCGTTATTCCTCCTATGACACCGACGAACAGCATCACTTCGGGATTCTGCGTGAACAGAGGGAAACATCTTGCAACGAGGTATACTCCGGCCTTGACCATTGTCGCCGCGTGTATCAATGCGGAAACCGTCGTGGGGCCTGCCATCGCATCCGGAAGCCAATCCAGAAGCGGGAACTGAGCGCTCTTTCCGATCACTCCTCCGAATATCAGGAGGCTTCCGAGCATTATCATGTTCGGGTCCACCGCTGCCATTGCTGCGGCGTCGAACACGACCACATAGTCGAGGCTGCCGAATGCGTAGAGGAGAACGAACAGTCCTCCCATCAGGCATACGTCTCCCAACCTTGTGACCAGGAACGCCTTCTTGGCCGCGGATGCGGCATTCTCCGAAGCTTCGTCACCGCTCGGGTGGGTGAAGCTCCAGAATCCTATGAGGAGGTATGAGCAGAGACCCATTGCCTCCCAGAACACGAACATCTCGAGGAAGTTGCTTGAAACCGCAAGCCCCAGCATTCCAGTGAGGAACAGGGACACTTCCGCGTAGTATCTTCTCTTCTTTACGCCCTCTCCGTGCATGTATCCTATGGAGTAGACGAAGATCAGCGTGGAGATGAACGATGCGAACAGCATCATCAAACAGGCGAGGCTGTCGATGTAGTATCCTAGGTTGATCTCGTAGCTTCCTATCGAGAACCATGTCATCTGGGCCGTTACGTATCCCGGATCGGCATACGCGGCCGATGTGAAGAACTCATAGGATATGAGTATCGAAAGGACGCATGCGAACAGCGCCCCGAATATCGCAAGCGGACCTCCGCCTTCGGGCATCTTCTTTCCGAAGAACCCTACGATGACGAAACAGAGCATCGGGACCAACGGTACAAGCCATGTGTATTCTATGAACATCTTACCACCTCATCGATGTGAGGCTGTCCGCCTCGATTGTCTTCTTTGTCTTGTAGGCGTTGAGCAATATCGCTATACCCACCGCGACCTCTGCCGCGGCGACCGATATAGACATTATGACGAACACCTGTCCCAGTACATCCGTTGTGAAAGCGGAGAACACGATGAAGTTTATGTTCGCCGCGTTGAGCATGAGCTCGATACACATCAGGACAACGATCGTGTTGTTCTTGACGACGACACCGTAAGCCCCGATGGCGAAGAGCACTGCCGCGAATATGAGATAGACCTCAATCGGAATCATCGTGCTCTCCCTCCTCTCTTGCTATGCACACGCCGCCTATCATGGCGCCGAACATAAGCAGCGCCAATATAAGCAGCAGCGGGCCGTATTTCTCAAACAATGCGTAGTTGAGTGAGTTCTGGTCCATCTCGCCGGTCTCGTCCGTGACGCCGGTGAAGTCTATGCCTTCCGGCGATTCGTTCGTGACGTAGTTGTTCCAGTCGGTCGCCACCACCGATGCTGCCAGTACCACAAGCAGCATTGCTGATACGCCTATGCCTATTGCGACCTTCTTATTCATCCGAATCACACTCCGTACGCATGATATACCTTCTTGTCAACATGATGCTGAATGCGAACAGTATGGTTATCGCACCTACGTACACCAGCATCTGGATCACACCAATGAACTCTGCCTCAAGGAAGAAGTATGTGACCGCGACGCAGACGAAGACGAGAGCGAGGTAGAATGCACTGTGCACTACCTCTTTCGCCGTCACAACGTACAACGAAGCGGCTATGGCTATCGCGGCCAACACTACGAAGGCCACGAGATCCGCGTTTACCCAGAGGTACTCCATTATACCGCAAAATCCATTCCAAATATCGTTAAGGATTTCCATTATAGCACCTCATTTATGTGGAGCGCGTCCTTGGGACAATCCTCCACGCAATTCTCACAGCAGATGCAGGTGTCGTTGTTGAACTCGGGATAGAGTATAGGCCTACCCTTCTCGTTCACTCCGTGCTCGACCATCTTGACGGCGTTCACGGGGCACACCTTCTCGCATTTCTTGCAGCTTATGCACTTGGAAGCTTCCAGTACGGGCCTGTCGAGTTTGAACGGCGACACCCTCCTTTCGGGGTTTCCGTTGGCTATGTCCGACATGAGGGTCTGCTCGAGGTGGATCTCCATCTTCTCGGTTATCCCTTCGTAGACTAGCCTCTTCGGGCCGTATATCAGGTCTTCCCTTGTGTACTCGGCAAGCTCGAACTCCGGAGTGACCGTCATCGCATCCACCGGGCAGTATTCTGCGCAGTATCCGCACATGGCGCATCTTCCGATGTTGACCTGCGGCCTGTTCACCTTCTGTCCGGAAGCGTCCTCGGTCTCGACCAGCTTTATGCATGCGGTCGGGCACATCTTGACGCACATTCCGCAGGCTACGCACTTGTCGAACCTGAGTCCGGGGCGTCCGCGGTAGTTCTCCGGCATCCACATCTTCTCATAGGGATACAGGATCGTGACCGGCCTGTGTATTATGGCCTTTCCGAACATCTTGAGCACTTTCCAAACGGGTTTCATGACCCACAGCGATCTTGCCGGATTCCTCGGATATTTGTCCAAATACTCTTTGACCATCAGAACACACCTCCCATCTTAAGCAGAAGGACGATCGCAAGGTTCACTACCGACAAAGGCATGAATATCTTCCAGCCGATGTTGACTATCTGGTCCGTCCTCACACGTGCGAGTGATCCTCTTAGTATGATCATTATAAAGAACACGAACCAGACCTTGATCAGGAACACTATCTCCGGCATGATGCCGTTGATGTCTGCCGATGCGAACGGTATAAGCCATCCTCCGAGGTACATTATCACTACCATGGCGCATGAGACATATCCTCTCATGTAGTCCGCCAGCATGATAAGCCCCCATTTCATTCCAGCATACTCGGTCTGCCATCCTTCGACGAGTTCCGCCTCTGCTTCCGCTATGTCGAACGGAACACGTTCCGCCTCTGCGGTCGCACAGAATATGAAGGTTATGAAACCGATTATCTGGGGTATGAAGAACCAGACGGTGTCGGACTGCATGTTGATTATGTCGTTGATATTGAAACTTCCCGCCAGAAGACAGGTGGTCGCTATCATTATGAGCATAGGGATCTCGTACGAGATCATCAGTTCGGCCGCTCTCATTCCTCCGATAAGCGAATATTTGTTGTTCTGCGCCCAGCCCGACACCAGAATGAAGAACGGTGCCAGTGCGAACAGCGCCATTATGATGAGCAGACCGGTTCCGTAATTGACCACGAACCACCTCTCGGAGAGGGGGATCATGCATGCGATCAGCATCGATGTGCCGATTATGAGGGACACGGTCCACATGTACGTCATCTTGTCGACTTTCCTCGGGATGACGTTCTCTTTCATGAAGGTCTTGAAACCGTCGGCCAGACACTGCATGAATCCTTTCAGGCCGATCATGGTCCCTCTTCTGTCCATGACCCTTCCCAGGACCTTACGCTCCATCCAAAGGGACAGTAAGGTAACGATGAAGGCGACAAGGAAGATGATCACCATGAACAGGACGAGAGCGAACATGTTCGATACTTCGTCCGATATCAGCCAGAGCGATACCCCGTTGCCGGGGAAGATGAGGTTGATCAGCCACGATATGAGGCCTCCCAGGATCTCCCACAGCTTGTATGAGATATCGAAGGGGAGGTTGTACGACTCATAGGGATAGAACGGGTTGCTCATCACGTCCTTGAACTGTATCCAATCCAAAATACTGCTGTACGCCATTTTATCACCTGTCGGTCTCTCCAAGACACATATCGATCATGGCCATTACTACAGGGACGTCAGCTATCCTGCTTCCCTTGACCAGCGGTTTTGCTGCGGACACGTTAACGAAGATCGGGCTGCGCACCTTGAGCCTGTATGGCTTGTCGGTACCGTCCGACACAAGATACATCATTGATTCTCCGCGCGGGTCTTCCAATCTGGTGAATGCCCTTCCTGCCGGCACCTTTGACGGTACCTTGAGCCTGTAGGGCGCATTCTTACCGATAGCTTTGACCTTCTGCAGGGTCTGCCTGATTATCTTGCATGACTGGAACATCTCTTCGATCCTGACCATGTACCTTGCGTACGAGTCTCCGGCCTTAAGCACGGGGACCTCGAAGTCGACCTGGTCGTAGTTGTCATACGGATCGTCGCGGCGTATATCGAAATCCACGCCTGTTCCCCTCATCGCCGGTCCGGTTATGCCGAGGTTCGCGCACTGCTCCCTTGTAAGGTATCCGGTGCCTTTCATCCTTGACACGAAGATCGACGAGTCGTCGATCATGGCGATTATGTCCCACATGGCCTTCTCGAAGCGGTCTATGCATCTTACGGTGAACATTGCGAACTCATCGTCGATGTCGTTCCTGACTCCTCCGATACGGGGGAAGTTGGTGGTCATCCTCGCTCCGCACAGCCTTACGTTGAGGTCCATGAA
>JAISVN010000061.1 GCA_031271555.1 Candidatus Methanoplasma sp. | reverse complement strand
CGGCATGGAAAACAGATTGTTCAGCAGGGAACTGATAGGCAAAGAGGTCGAGACGATAACCGGCCGCACGGTCGGGGTCCTTGAGGATATCGTGATAGACACGGACGACGGCTCGATAGTGTATCTTTTGGTCTCAATGTCGGGTAACGTCCTGTCCGGATCGCATAAGGTGGACGATAAGGGAAGGGCCGTTGTGGAGACGGACCGCATACGGGTCGACGGCGGCAGGATAATAATCAACTGAGGTCTTTGACCATATACGGTTCTTCAAGGGCATATCCCAGAGACTCATAGTATCTTCTGACGCCTATGCCGCTCGTGACCCTCAGCCTCTTCTTGCCGTCGAGTGCGGCCAGCCTTTCCGCTTCCTGCATAAGCTCTTTGCCGAACCCTCTGTGCTGCCAATCCTCTCCGCCGGAGCCTATCGAGGCCATGCGGCCGAAGA
The DNA here is from genome assembly GCA_031271555.1 of Candidatus Methanoplasma sp. Taxonomy (GTDB): domain Archaea; phylum Thermoplasmatota; class Thermoplasmata; order Methanomassiliicoccales; family Methanomethylophilaceae; genus Methanoplasma. The sequence goes on along the minus strand of JAISVN010000061.1, from coordinate 4,945 downwards.
CCTTCAGCTCCCTGACGGTTGCGGTATCCGTCTCATCGGTTCTCAGTCTTACGTATCCGATGATCGAATCGTTGTACTCCAAAGATATGAACCTCTCGGTGCCTCCGCTGGCTTCGTATGCGGTGGTCTTCTGCTCTATCAGGCCGGGATCGTCCAAGACCTCTCCCGTATGTCCGACCTCTCTGCATCTGATGCATCTGCAGCGGAGGCCCCGGGAATCCATCTCGTCCTTTACAAGCTGGCGTATGTTGCTTTTGAGTATCCCTGCGGTTATCTGAGGTGCCGGTATGTCCCTCTCTATCCGCTGCACCCTGACATATATGGGAATGATCGACTTCATATCCGATATAAGATCGACGGCGGTGTCCGTATCATACGGAACGTATCTCCCATCAGCCCACATATCATGGAGCTCGGTGCCGGAGATGACCAGGGTCGGATATATCTTGAGCATGTCAGGCCGGAAGTCCGGATCGTCGAAGACCCGTCTGAAACAGTCGAGATCCTTCTTCGTGTCGGATCCCGGAAGTCCGGGCATTATGTGGTAGCAGACCTTCAGGCCGTGATCCTTGCAGGATCTTGTGGAATCTATTATCTCCTTCACTCCGTGGCCTCTCTTTGATGCCGAGAGTATATCGTCGTCAAGTATCTGGACCCCGAGCTCCACCCGCGTCGCGCCCAGCATCATCGCAAGCTCCACCTGCTCATCGCCGAAGACATCCGGTCTGGTCTCTACGGTAAGCCCTATGCACCTATGCTCGGACGTCTCGTTCTTCCGTTTGGCATCGTCCAGATCCTCCGATGAATCCTCGTTCATTGCGTCAAGGCATCTTCTGACGAACCATTCCTGATACTCCCGGTCTCTGGAGGTGAATGTTCCGCCCATTATTATCAGATCTATCTTTTCCGTGCTGTGACCGATCGCCGTTAGCTGATCGATGCGGTCCCTGACCTGAAGATAGGGATCGAACTCGTTACGTTCCGCCCTTCTGGCGGCGGGTTCCTTTCCGGTGTACGACTGTGGGGACCCGTTCTCCACCCCTCCTGGACAATAGGCGCATTTTCCATGCGGGCATGGGTACGGGGATGTCATCACGGCGACCACTGCGACGCCGCTCAGGGTGCGCATAGGCTTCTTGATGAGCAGCGGCTCCAGGAGCTTCCTGTCCTCGGGAGCGACATCCTTCAAAATACTGGAGTTCGGAGGGACCTCATCCAATCTCAGCTCTTAGCATAGGGATATCTTCATCCTCTGGATGCCTTCTCTGTCGCTTATCCTGCCGTCCTTGACGGCGGCGATGATCCTGCGGCCGAGCTCCCGCACTCCGTCTTCGGTCTCGCTCATTCGTTCTCTGACCTCGCAAGGGACTGGAAGTGCGACACAGTCCTCCTGTAGTTTTCCATAGCCATATTCACGTTTGCCTCAGTGAAGCTCCAGGCCTTGGAAAGATCGCCGTACCTTATCCTGTAGCCTTTCCTCGTAGCACCGTCGAACTCAACATCGATGCTTTCCAGAAGGTCCATCGACTTCAGTTTGTTGATGTGCCGGTATATCGTCGGTTTAGTTGTTTCGAGGAGCGCGGCCAGCTCTTCAACGGCCCAGGCTTTGCTCGTGTTCTTCATGAAAAAATCCATGAATAGTTTGTACGGAACACTCTCTCTCACGCTGGTTGCCGATGTCTTGGGATCGTATCCTTTGGGTATGTACCCTATCTGCACCAAAAATGTCTCTGCGACTATGTCTTTGTCCATCACGGCGTTCATCGGGGTATTGCTGACGACTTGCAGTTCGAACAGTGTACACACCTCCCTGTTGCCTGAACTATTGTTTAGCTGGTATTTTAATTTGTTCAGACCAGACCTTTAATGACATCCAAAGCTTTCAGCACGCTTCCGAGAGGCATGACGGGGGACACGGGTATGCGCAGAATCTTCTCTACGGTGAGGGCGATTATAGGGGCGCATACTATGGCGAGCGCCCCGTCCCTTTCCGCCCTGACGGCGGCTATTATCGCATCTTCCACCGTTGATATTGTGTATTCCTTGATCCTCACGGTCCTGCCGTCCACCTCCATGGCTTTGGGCAGCGACTCCATGAAAGTGGACGATGCGATGACCGCCACGAACACATCGTCGTCGGAGCGGCCGATCATGTTCAGCGCATGGATTATCTGCCGGATGGTCCTGAGGTTCGGCTCGCGTTTCTCCTCGAGTATCTTGTACATGGTGCTCTGAGATATTCCCGAGACCGAACAGAACTCGCTCAGGGACATATCCAGTTCATCATCGAGTATGTTCCTGAAGGCTTTCTGGAAACCGCCCTCTTCCCTCAGCATGCTCGATATAAGATCCTCTACCGTCATTTCAGGCCCTTCGCATAGTCTGCGGCATTCAGCCCCGAGACGACGCCCTCTCCGACGGCCTTCGCCATCTGGTACGGGCCGCCAGTCACGTCCCCGCATGCGAATATGCCTGCGACGGAGGTCCTCCCGGCATTATCGATCTTTATGGAGTCGTCGGCCTCGGGCAGGATCTCGAGGTCCATGGCGAGGTCCGAGGACGATTTTCCTCCGAGTTCTATGAACACCCCATCGACGCTGATCTCCCGTCCGTCCTCAAGCAGCAGGGATTCGACATTTTTTCCGCCCTTTATCTCCGCCGGGACCGCGGAGACGATCTTCACACCTTCCTTCACAGCCCTGTCCACGAGCATCTTGTCGGCGGAGATGTCTTTGCTGACCCAGTATACTTCGGATGCATACCTCGTCATCAGCTCTGCGGATACAGCGGCCTTGGATTCTCCGCCTATTATGGCCACCTTCAGGCCCCTGAAGAAATTACAGTCGCACTCCGCACAGTAGCTAACGCCTTTCCCGAGGAGTTCCTTCTCGCCGGGTATGCCGAGTTTCATCCTGGAGATGCCGGTTGCGATGACGATCGATCTGCATCTGATCTCCTCTCCGGACTCGACAGTTATCCAGAAAGCATCTCCTTCGGCAACGGCCCTGATCACGTTAAGGTCTATGTGCCTGCAGCCGAACGACAGCGCCTGTTCCAGCCCCATTTTCAGCAGCATGCTGCCGTCGGTTTTTCCTGGAACGCCGAAATAATTCTCTACATGGGCGTTGTAGAGCGCACTGTTCTGCAGCTTCCCTATGATCACAGTATCCGCTTTTTTTCTGGAAGAATGGATGCCCGCCTGCAGACCGGCCGGCCCGCAGCCTATTATCACGACGTCTGCGTTCATATCACATCGTTTCGATATACTCTATGATATCCTCTTTCCCTCTGAGTCCGACCAAGGTCTCGACGAGTACGCCTTCCTTGAATATCAGCAGAGTGGGTATGGCCCTTATGCCGAATCTTATCGATATTGCCTGATTGTCGTCCACGTTCAGCTTTGCGACCCCCGCCTTACCTGATAATTCCGCAGAGAGTTCTTCCATTATGGGGGTCATCCTCCTGCAAGGGCCGCACCAAGGGGCCCAGCAGTCTATGACCACGACCTTGTTGTCTTCAATGAACTTGTCAAACGTGCTTTCCGTTAGTTCTGTAACCATGATGTTCACCGTTAATATCAGACCACCATCCTTCTAAGGGGTTAAATAGGTTTAGAATCAACCCGGGATGTGCCATGCTTGAAAATATCAACAACATAAAGGGGCTCGAGATCTACACTCCCGAGGGCATATTCGTGGGGGTTGCGGACGAGGTCGTGATCGACATATCGGAGATGACCGTCGGCCTTCTGTTCATTTCCGATGCGAATCCAGTACTTGTCGACGAAAGAGTGTCGGTCAGCATACCCATGAGATGGGTTCAGAGCATCGGCGACGTGATAATCCTGAACAGATTCCCGGATGAGCGGGTGGTCCCCGGTTCAGTCTGAAAGCCATCTGAGCTTCGGATATTCGCCGATTATGTCAGGTATGACGTCAAGGTCCATGCCGTACAGTTTCGAGAGTTCCCAATGGAGCGATTCCATCCTATCGGCGCCTCTGAATGCGCCTTTGTTCCTTAGTTTTTCGACGGAATGCCTGTGGCCGACGACGCGGTTGTCGCTTACGAGGTTGTCCGCATGAGCCACGATCTTCTCTTCAAGGGTCTTCGGCACGTAATCCCCCGGCGGAAGGCCGAGTTCCTCTACATCGACCTCATCAAGTCCGGCGCCGGTGTGTTTCTTCACTACATCCACAAGCTCATCCGAAAAACCCATCTTCTCTATGATCTCGCTGCCGATCTGAGCGTGCATTATGCCGTTGTCGACGGACCTTCCGACATCGTGCAGAAGACATCCGGCCATTACGAGCGGTCTGTCAGCATCGATGTGGTCGAGCATCTCCTCTGCAACGGCGGCAACGGTACAGCAGTGTACGACCACCCGTCTCCTGCATCCGGCATCCTGCAAGATGTGCAGGCAATCAGCTTCATCAGGAATGTTTCTCGACAACTGTCTTCCCTCTCTCGTTAGGCACAACTGTTATTTGTCCATCGCGGTCGGAATATAGATTTCTGCCGTTCGTCAGCCTGTCGAGGAATATCGCCAACGCGGCGATCTCGGAATGAGGCTGGTTGCCCACCGAGATGTTGTGGTCCGCGGCCTGATAAACCTCGGGAGGGACCTTCTCGGCCCCAACGACTATCAGAAGGTCCTTTTCGCGGGAGATCTTGGGCAAGGCTTCATCGACACGCTGACCGTACATCGTTAGATGCACGATCTCCCCGTCAAATTCCTTGAGCATTTTTTTCCACTGCACCCCGGTCTTGATGCTGTAATCTCCGCCGAACCTTTCGGTAACGCTTCTGATGTTCTCTTCAAGCGTCGGGTCCTCTGTATCAACGAATATTCCAGAAGCTCCGAGCGCGCGGGAGGAAAGCGCAACGTGGGTGGTGACCCTCTTATCTCTCTGCGGACGATGGCCGATCCTAAGTATCCAGATCCCGG
>JAISVN010000107.1 GCA_031271555.1 Candidatus Methanoplasma sp. | reverse complement strand
GTAGGGGCCTACTTCCCTCAAGCTAAGGCCGCAGCGTTCGGACGGCTGACCGACGTGGATCTGCTGGTGGAGGTGTTTTCTGAAAAAAATATCGGCACTTACTCTCTTTCGGCCCTCGTCGAAAAATTAGAGAACATGCTGGAAAACAGGGATGCCGTCATTAAAATGGCCCCGTTCTTTGCAAAGTTCCTGACGATATATACAAATGATGACAATTTCCGCATCAGATTGACAAACATCCTCATCGTCATCAGCAAAAAGCATCCTGAGGTCATCAAAAGATATTGGGGCGAGATCTTCAACAGTTATGACTGTTGGCATTTCGATATGGCCCCGAATCACACCGATACGAGGAAATACAGCTCGGCTTCGGATTGCCATTCCGACAGCGGGGTGCACACCGACAGGGGAATGAAGAACCATACCGATACCAAACCTGGTTTTGCACACATAGATCGTTTTCCGCCTTATGTGAGAGAATGATAAGCATCTGTTTCGAATCGATAACGCCGGAATCTGAAGAAGATTCAATTGTCAGGGACACCAGACAGGATATCCTATGAAGACGCCGACTTTCATGATCATCCCGTCGTTAGCGTGCCAAGCATCATGCAGGTACTGCTTCGGACCTCATGAAGGCGCGACAATGGATGAGCGCACCGCCGAAGAAGCGATCAGGTTTGTCCGGAGCATAGCGGAAGAAACGAATGCGAAAGACGTGTCCATCGTTTTCCACGGCGGCGAACCGCTGCTCGCACCTCAGCGAATATGGGAAGTATTGTTCTTGGAGATCAAAAAGCATCTTGCAGGTTACAATGTAGAACTGAGTCTGCAGTCGAACCTTTGGAATCTTAACGACGATCTTCTGCGGCTGCTGCGTGAGAACAGCGTCTCCATCGGCACGAGCATAGACGGGCCGAGAGATGTCTGCGACATGAACCGTGGTACAGGATATTTCGACAATACCTTCTCTGTTCTTCAGGATACGATCAAAGAGGTTCACACGGTGAGCGCCATCGCCACGATCACCAAGCAGACGATGCCGTACAAAGAGGAGATCGTGAAGTTCTTCCGCGACCTTGGAATGCCGATAGTGCTGCACGGCGCATCGGCGCCTATGGACAAGAAAGGATCGCCTTACGCCCTGACCGCTGAGGAATACTCCAGGTTGATAATGGAGCTGTTCCCGTGGTATGTGAAAAACCGCAAACTCATACGGATCGACACTCTGGACCATTTCGTTCGCGGGATCGTCAACGGCGACCCGTGTGTCTGCACCTTCAAAGACTGTTTCGGAATGTTCCTCTCCATCTCCCCGGGCGGAGACATCACATCCTGCCAGCGGCTTGCGGGACACCCGGATCATTGCATAGGCAACATCTTCGACCGCCCCACTCTCGCAGGACTTTATGAAAACGCTGTTGCGAGAAAGATTCAGGCAAGGGAAACGGAGGTGGCAGAACGTTGTGGGGAGTGCGGATTCTATTCTATATGCAAAGGCGGATGTTATTACAATGCCGTTGCCTCTGGCGACGGGACCATCGACCCGTGGTGCACTGCATATAAGGAGATCTTCTCATTCGTGCAGTCCAACATCATGGAAGAGATGCAGAGCCGGGAGAACATCGAGGCTGTTGTTTCCGATCCTTACGGATATGGCAGACATCCGCTGTTCAGGAAGGGGAAGTATCTGTCCTTGGCTGAAAATACTCATCCTGCATTCGTCGCCGACAATTCCCGGCGTATTCTCTCTATTCACGAGCTCGGCAGGACCAATGACCCTCATGCCGCCGCGATCGTTCTGAACAAGCAGCACATATGCGGTGATGTCCGCATTACCGAAGATATGCTGACAAGGATCCGTGAGGATCTGAAACATCCCACTTCAAATTTGAACAACTGTTATGCGCACGTGACCTTTGACTGCAACCTCCGTTGCAGCCACTGCTATGCCAAAGGCGGCGACAGCAACGAGGAGATGGCAAAGGATGATTTCGAGCGTTTGCTGAAGGAAGCAGTAGATGCGGGGTTCAGGCAGATAGTGGTAACAGGCGGTGAGCCGATGGTGCATACGCATCGCAGCGACATACTTGAGGCCTGCCGCCGATATAGAGGTAAATGGACAAATATCGTCCTGCGTACGAATCTGACAGGCAACTTCGATGAGCGTATGCTCTCCGCTATTGCAGGATCTGTCGACCAGATAGTGGTGAGCGTGGACGGCGATGAGCATACACATGATGCCCGCCGCGGTGCCGGCACATACAAGAACATGGTCAGCAACCTTGAAAGATATGTCGAAATAGCCGGCAGCGTGCCCGACCATGCCGAACTCTCGCTCGCCTGCGTCATGCATTCCGAGGACATCAACGGCGAACCGGGGAATAATGTCCGCGTTCTCGGGGACAGACTCAACATAGGCAGGATACGCTTTCGGCCGCTTCTGCCGCTCGGCAGATCGGCGGATTCGGATGAACCTTTGGCCTGCGAAGGCCTTATGCAGCACCTGTCATCCGAAGATATGCTGAAAACAGGCTTCCGCCCCATGGTCACCTGCGGCATTGGTCAGAACCTGTTCGTAAGTCCGGATGGGAAGGCATATCCATGCTACGCATGGTGCAGGCCGCATACATGCATGGGCGATGTTTTCGAGAACGGTTTGGAAAAGATACTCTCCTCATCCAAGTTCATGGAGATGTCTGGCTGTACGGTAGATACGACGGAGAAGTGCATGGAATGCGAATACCGTTACCTTTGCGGCGGAGCGTGCCGTGCATGGGGCCGGACATCAGATACAGACCTCAATTCCGCGCCGATAAAATGCGACCATTTGAAGAAACGGGCGCAGGGACTTATAGATGCGGCAAAGGAGTATATTCTGAACTGATTTGCACCTAAACGGCCTGTGGCAGCGAAAGTACAATAATCCCCTTCTCATAACCTGCATTGTGTCGGATGAGATATTCGTAATACAAGCCATACCGTCAGGTCAGGACGGGTTCCCCTACGATGAGATCGTGGATATAGCGGTATGCAAAGTGGATCTTGGAACGAATGAGTACAGCACCGTGTACCACAATGTGATCTACTACGACCCCAAGCAGCTCGGGAAGAAGAAGCTCGATTACCTCTCAGGAAAAGGCGGTCTGTTCGCAGAGGAGATATATGCGGGAGAGCCGGAAAAGAAGGTGGCGGAAGAGGTCATGGCCATGATCGAAGGGAAACAGGTGGCCGCTTTCGACAGCAAGCAGGAATTCGGAAGATACATGTCATTCGATCCGTGGAACATAACTTACAAGTGCACCGTCATGCCGTCGGTATCCGCAAAGATGCCGATAAGCCTCAAATGCAGCACGCCGTCCGATGAGCCTGTTACGATAAGGAAAGCTTACAAAAGACTTTTGAGAAACGATCCGGCCTGTGTAGGGGCCGGAAGAAGGGCAGTGCACTTGGCACTGATGACCTCCGAACTCATGATACACATGAGGGGAAAAGGGAAATATTAAAACCTGAGGACCTTGAACACCGAGCCGAACACAGCCTCCAGAAGGGCCGCTATAGCTGCCGAAATGTATATCAGCAGTACGATCACAGCCCCCACGAACAATAACACGGCCGAGAAGAAGCCGGATTCCAGCATTGTAAAGAACAGCGCCAGGAAGCAGAGGAACAGCAGAAGGCCGATTATGAGGAACCAGTAACCTTTCCTGTCCCTGGGGTGTAGGTATATGAGCCCGAGTCCCAAAAGACCGATGAATGGCGGAATGATCGAAAGGAGGAGTGCAACGGTCGGGATCTTACTCGACCTTCTTTCCGATTCTTCATTGATCACATATTCCTGAGGTCTCGATTGGCTCCTGGGGATCTCCGCGAAACACTTGGGGCATGTGAGACAGTTACTCTCCACTTTCTCTCCGCAGTTAGGACATCTGTTCTTGGTCATCTCTTCTTAGGCCTCTCAGATATGAATCCTATGCATGTCGACGAGGCTATGAGCTTATCCTCGCAGCGCAGCGAAACCTCTGCGGTGACAAGGGACTTGGACCTGTTGATGAGTCTCGCTTCGGCTTCGATGGTTCCTCCGAAACACGGGCGGAAGTAGACGATGTTGCATGACATGCCCACGGTGCGGACATCCATGTTGCCGAGGACCGCAGAGGTGTGATCTATGATGCCGAACTGGACGGCCCCGTGCACAACGCCGTTGCTGTTCAGATCGCGCGGAATGATGTCCTTCTTCATGACGACCGCATCTTTGCTTGCTCTTACGAGCTCTATTCCGTTGTCTGCCGCATAGGGGGCGTTGCACATCTCAAGGATGTTGTCCAGCCATTCGTGCAGTTCTGTGTCCACGAGTCCGCGGAGGGTCTCCATATCCATGATTGGAGTATGTGCAGGCAATATTTAACAAAATACACATCCCTTGTCTAAGAAATTCGACAATAAAGGTACTGTCGATAAATTCCATCATACTGAAAAAATTTCGATAAAATGTAAAAGTTCTCCATCATAATGGAGA
>JAISVN010000070.1 GCA_031271555.1 Candidatus Methanoplasma sp. | reverse complement strand
TCGACAGAGGTGGCGTTGACCACCCTGTCCGCATGCATCTCTCTCGCGACCATGGTCGCTACGGCATCTGTAGTATGCCCAGGAACCGTTCCGCCCATAACGACGACATTGTCCGGCTTTGAAAGTCTTGAAGCGTCCTCCGCAGTGGTCGGGATGTCCGTTGAAGAGATATCCCCGAGAGACATGGCCAAAAGTCCCGCATTAAGCCTTGTGACGCCTATGCCAAGCATATCCAGCTGGTAGGTTGTGCCGCCGAGTTCCTCTCCGGTGACGGTGTAATATCTGGCTATCTTCCCTCCGCCGCACACGATCACAAGCTGGACCTTCTCGGAGACCTCTTTGATCATCTTAGCCAGTTCTTTTATGTAAACAGAGTCATCGTTGCCGGGTATAAGTATGGACCCGCCGATGGATACGACCACTTTTTCTTTATTCATCGCCAATACTTTTATAGGAATGCGCAATTGAGATAAATATTATTGGTGAAGCATAAATGAGTGACGCTAACGCTCTGGACAGAGCAAGATACGATTTCAAGAAGGCCATGCAGGAGATAACATCTTACCGCGGGAGAGGCACCGAGCTCATATCGGTGTATGTCCCCAACTCCAAACTCATCTCGGATGTCATGGCATACCTGAGGGAAGAGCAATCCCAGGCGACGAACATCAAATCGAAATCAACGATGAAGAACGTCACGAGCGCGATCGACTCCATAATGTCCAGGCTCAGGACGTACAAGTCGGCACCGCCGAACGGAATAGTGATATTCTGCGGTGAGGTGCCTCGTGCCGGCGACCAGACGAAAATGGTACAATACACGGTCGAGCCTCCGGAAGAGATAACAACCTTCCTGTACCGATGCGATTCCGAGTTCTTCACCGAGCCGCTGGACGATATGCTTCTGGACAAGAAGTCGTACGGCCTCATAACGATCGACAGGAAAGAGGCCACGCTGGGCCTTCTGTCCGGAAGCAAGATAACCGTGCTGAAGCATTTCGATTCGCTGGTTCCCAGCAAACACCACCAGGGAGGTCAGTCATCTGTCCGTTTCGAAAGACTGATCGAGATCGCAGCCCATGAGTTCTACAAAAAGGTCGCCGATAACGCTACGGAGGTGTTCCTGAACAGACAGGAACTCCAGGGGATACTGGTCGGAGGCCCCGGCGCAACGAAGGACTTCTTCGTGAAGGAAGAATACCTGCACCATGAGCTCAGGAAGAAAGTGGTCAGCCCTCTGTTCGACACAGGTTACACCGACGAGTCCGGGCTCAGAGAGCTTGTGGATGCGGCAAAGGATACCCTTACCGACATACAGCTTACGGTAGAGAAAGAGTACATGCAGAGGCTCTTCAGAGAAATAAGGAAGCCGGACGGAGGTCTGTCCCTGTACGGTGAAGACCACGTGCGTTCAGCAGCAGAGGTCGGAGCGGCGGAGATACTTCTGCTTTCGGAATCCCTCGATAAGTACAGGGTGGAAACAGAATGCAACTCAGGGCACAGAATCAAGGCCACAGTCTTGGATCTTGATGAAAAGATGACGTGTCCGGAATGCGGCCAGCCCGCAAAGATACTGGATCAGAAGGATCTGATCGATGATTTCTTCGAGATCGCAGACGGATTCAACACCAAGGTGCAACTGATCTCCGGCGACTCGGAAGAAGGGGATATGCTCCTGAAAGCGTTCGGCGGAATAGCCGCGATTCTAAGATACAGGATAGGATAAGCATGGATGCCAGGCAGAGATTCGAGAAAGAGGTGGATGCAGCGGTCGGCACGGCTCTGGAGAAGATAGGTTCCCCCGGCCTGAAATTCATCAAAGAGGTCTCAGACATGGCTGACCTGGCAGTGCCATGCTTCACATTGTCAAAAGAACTGCGGGCAGCCCCTAAGGAAATAGCGGAAAGGCTCGCAGAGCACATTGTACCCTCCGGACTCATATCGTCGGTGAACCCGCTGAACGGCTATCTGAACTTCATGATGGACGAGACGGTGCTGGTGAGCGAGACCCTCAAAAGCATACTGGCAGAGGGCGATGCTTACGGTTCTATGCCCGGCAAGGGGATAAGGGTCAACGTAGAGCACACATCCACCAACCCGACGGGGCCGATACACGTAGGCAGGGCCAGGAATCCCATAATCGGGGATACGCTGGCAAGATCCCTGAAGAGATGCGGATATGACGTACAGACGGAGTACTATGTGAACGATGTCGGAAAACAGGTCGTCATACTGACATGGGGGGTCAACAACGTCCCGAAAGGTTCTGTGACGGAAGAGGACAGGGATAAGACGGACCACAAACTTGTAGCATATTATCGTGAAGCGAACAAGCTCATGGAGGAGGACGACGGCATCAAAGAGCAGATATCGGAGATGCTGAGAAGATTCGAGGACGGCGACAAAGAGATAATCGGCAGCGTAAGGAAGACGGCCGAAGCGATGCTCGACGGCCTCAGGGAGACATTGTCCGATATCAATGTGGAGCTTGACAAATACACATGGGAGTCGGACTTCATCGCCGACGGTTCGGCAAAGGATGTCGTGAGCAGGCTCAAAGGATCGAAATACGCAGGCCAGACGGAGGACGGCGCATGGTATCTGGACCTGAAGGACTTCGGCATACAGGGTAAGAACACCAAATTCACTTTCACCAGGTCGGACGGCACAACGCTCTACACAACGCGCGATCTGGCATATCACCTCGATAAGTTCAAGAGATCAGATAAGGCGGTGGATGTCCTCGGAGAGGATCAGAAGCTGGGTTCAAAACAGCTCTGCTCGGCACTTGAGATACTCGGAAGCGACAAGATCCCGGAGGCCATGTTCTATTCATTCGTATCGCTGCCGGAAGGCAAGATGTCGACAAGGAAGGGGGTGGTCGTGTATCTTGACGACCTTATAGACGAGGCCGTCAGCCGCGCCTACGAAGAGATAAGGTCCAGGCGCAGCGACCTGTCCGAAGAGGCGATGCGCAGCATAGCCAGAAAGATCGGCATAGGCGCAATAAGATACAATATAATCAGGGTGCACCCGGAAAAGCAGCTGATCTTCAAATGGAACGAGGCCCTGAATTTCGACGGGAACAGCGGGCCGTATCTCCAATACGTCCACGCAAGGGCCTGCAGCATGCTGAAAAAGGCGGAAGGATACGATCACGACACGGATCCCTCAATGCTTACCGACGAGTACGAGAGAGCACTGATCAAAGTTCTGTCAAAGTTCGGCAGCGTCATAAGGGAAGCAGGAGAGGAGAAACGCGTACACACACTGCCAGCATACGGCCATGAGGTAGCAGCGGCATTCAACCAGTTCTATGCTGCCGTACCAGTGCTCGCATCCGATGAGAACAGGAATGCGAGGCTGACGCTCGTAGAATGCACCAGAACCGTACTGAGGAACGTACTCGACTGTCTGGGAATCGATTATCCGGAGGAGATGTGATATGGAGATCCGCCAGATGAAACTGAAGGACATCGAAAAGGTCAGGGACCTTGAGATATCATGCATCAAGGAGTATTTCTCGGAGACCATCGAGAACAAATGGGAGGACCTTCCGAAAGAATGGAAGGAGAACCTCGGCGCAAGCAGCAAGAGCCACTTCAAATCATACCTTGAGAGCGGCATGAGTTTCGTCGCAGAAGAGGACGGGGAGATATACGGATTCATTTTCGCAAAGATCCTGGAACACATCTTCGACGTCAACAAACTCGTCTGGATTGAGAACATGGGCGTACATCCCTATGTGAGGAGAAACGCGATAG